>DATDKO010000102.1:0-12889 GCA_036519935.1 Rubrobacter sp.
CGAAGGTCAGCCAGCCATCGGGGATCTCTTGCTGCGGATCGGTGGCCTTAAGTTTTCGCCAGGCCTGCTCAGCCTTATCCTTCTCTGCGTATATGAGCCCGGTTACCTGCACGTCCCGCTCGCGCCCCGTATCCGGTTCCACGAGGCGCAAAGTGTATAGCAAAAAGCAACGAGAATCCTGACGATAGCGGAGCCGAATAAAGCGACAATCCTCGATGTCGTAGACCTTGCCGCCGACAGGACGAAGGTAGGTCCGGAAGGTCTCCTTCATCAAGCCGGGATCGGTGGCGATCTTGAGCTGGGGAAAGGCGGGATCGGCCGCAAACGAGCCAATGCTCACGAGAGCTCCTCGGCATCGTAGCGGCCTAGCTTGAGGTCGTAGAGCTCACGGTAGTGTCGGCTCTGGGCCATTAGGTTGTCATGGCTTCCGTGTTCCACTATCCGGCCGCCCTCCAGAACCAGGATGAGGTCCGCGCCAGCCACGGCGTGGAGATCGTGGGTAATGACCAAGGACGTCTTTCCGGCCATGAGGCGATCCAGGGCTTCTTGGACCTTCGCCTCGCTCTCGACGTCGAGGCCAGCCATCGGCTCGTCCAGGATCAGGATACGGGCGTTCCGGATGATGGCCCGCGCTATAGCGATCCGCTGTCGCTGGCCGCCAGAGAGGGTGTCACCCCGCTCACCTATGACGGTCTCGTACCCATCTTCGAGGTCCATGATGAAGTCGTGGGCGTTGGCTGCTTTGGCGGCCTGGATAATCTCCTCCGTGGTAGCGTCCAGCTTGCCATAGGCGATGTTCTCCTTGATGGTAGTGCCGAAGAGGACCGAGTCCTGGAGGACGATCCCGATCTGCTGGCGCAGGGACTTGAGCTTGTAGTCCTTTATGTTTCTCCCATCGATCCTGATTGCGCCACTTCGGGGTTCGTGGAGGCGGAGGATAAGGCTGACTAGGGTCGACTTGCCGGCTCCCGAAGCGCCGACCAGCGCTACCCGTTGGCCGGGAAGGACGTCGAAGGAAACGCCTTCGAGGACGTCGTTGTCGTCCCCGTAATCGAATGAGACGTCGTCGAAGGAGATCTCGCCTCTCAAGGGAGGCGCCACGACGGCGTCTGGGGCGTCCTTTATGTCGGGCTCTATCTCCAAGACCTCGCCGATGCGCTCGGCGCTGGTCGCGGCCTTCGAGTAGCGCGTGGAGAACTTCGCCATGCTCCGGAGCGGCTTGTACATGCTCTGCAAATAGGCGGTGAAGACAAGAAGATCTCCGGGTGAGATTGTGCCCGCAAGCACCTGCAGCGCCCCAACCAGTACGACGGCCCCCGTGCCGAAGGCACTTACGATAGTAACGCTCCGGGTTGCGACGGCTTCTATGCGGGCGTTGCGAATGCTCTCTTTTAAGTATGCACCGCTCTCAACTTCGAAGCGCTCCTCCTCGTGCTCTTCGCGGCTGAACGCCTGCACCAAGGGCACCGTGGAGAGGACCTCGGTGACCCTGTTGGCGATCTCCTCTTGCTTCTTCCGCTGCTTTTTGGATGAGGACTTGGCGGCCCGGTAGCGGTAGAAAATAACGCCAGCCAGGAGCGGGATCGTGGTCATGACTACCAGCGCCAGCTGCCAGTTCAAGAATAACATGATGGCAAACATCCCAATGAAAGTGAGCGACTGGGAGACGATGTTGAGGGCCAGCTCCGTGAAGACGTCTTGCAAGGTGTTGGTATCGCTGACGACCTTGGTCAGGTGTTCACCGGACTTCGAGCGGTTGTGGAAGGTAAGGGAGAGCCGCTGGAGGTGGGCGAAGAGCTGCCTTCGCAAGGTGTAAACGAGCTCGCTGCCGATACGCGAGGTGATGTAGACCTGCAGGTAGGCGAAAATCCCCGTAAAGACGGCGATCAGAACGATGGCGATCGCGATCGCCAGCAACGGCAACATCTTCCCGCCTTGAAACAGTCCCTGGAAGGGAGAGAGGTACCATGGGAGCGGTTTTTCCGCCAATACGTGATCGAAGACGATCGCCAGCGGCCAGGGTCGCAACAGCTCCATCAGCGTCACCCCCAGCATACATACAGCGGCGAAGAACAGGCTCCCCTTCGCTCCGCGGAGGTAGCTCAGTACCACCTGCCTAAACCGCGTGTATTTGGCCGCTTCCTGTGGTGCCGCCGCGGGCGTCCGGCCAGCTTCCGAGGGATCCTGAGTACCCTCAAGCGCAGCCTGCGGCCCGGTACTCGGGCGGGACTCTGCCCTCCCCGACTTCTCATGCAGTCCCTTTTGCACGTCTCCTCTCAGGTCGGATTCCAAGAATTGTAGTACGTTCGAGGATAGAACGTCTTCACTTCTCTAGCAACGCGTGCCGAGATACTCCTCGCACAGCTCAAGCAGGTTGCCGGTGAACGGGCGGCGCTCGGGGAAAAGCGTACTAAGGTGGATGTGCCGCGCCAGGGTGAGTAGCTTATACGCCCGCACCGCGGGGCGCGTCTCTTCATCAGCGAGCTCCACAAAACGCTCCTCCATAGCCTCCTCCAGGTCCGCGAGCGCTTCGGGATCTCCGAGGGAGCGCAGACTCTGTTCCCGTATGTGGCCCAGAAAGTTACCGATGTCGAGCGCCGGGTCGCCTTCGCAGTACAAGTCAAAGTCTATAAGACATAGACGCGGTCCGGCCACGATCACCTGGTCTGCGTAGAAGTCCCGATGGATGCTGCAGGGTTCTGGCTTCCGAGTTCCTGCTCCGAGGCGGTCGCAGGCGTCCAGCAGCCGCTCGATGCGCACCGCCCACCGCGGCTCCGAGCGCGCCACGGACGGCAGACGTTCGTGCAGGATGCGCACCTCGTCGGCCATGGTGTGGCGACGCTTGGCCAACACGCCGGCCCGGTGGAGTTTGTGCGCCGCCTCGGCGATCCGGCGTACGAGGTCCTCGCCGCCCGGCGCAGCCAGAAGGTCGGTCGCGACCTGGCCCTGCACTTTGCGCTGCAACCACATCCGGAACTCCGGTACGACGCCGACCGGTTCGGGTACCGAGATCCCATCCCGGCTATCGGTCTCAAAGCCGGCGTTCCGGAGCGCATTCAGGAGCCGGTAGCCGGATTTTCCCGAGCGCAGCCTGCGAACCTTGCCGAGCAGCGTAACCGCCTCCGGCGGAGCGTCCGGATCTTCTATCTCGACGTCGTACTCGATCACGCAGCGCCGTCCCGGCTTGTACCGCGTCACGCGGATCGCCATCAGGTGGAGTGTGCCGTGCTCGCCGGTCAGAAGCCGGAGGCAGTGCCCGAGCTGTCGCTGCGCCTCGATGGGGTCGAGCGCCGCCGCGAGGGAGGGCATCTCCGGATCGCCGACGACGCCAAACGAGTCCGTCACGGAGATGGTCTCCGTCTGCCTCACCCGTCCGTCCTCCGCGCCGCCATAAGATCCTGCGCAAGATCGATCACGCGCGCCGCGTTGTGGTCCCACGTGTAGCGGCCGTGGATCTCCTTCGCCGCCGCCCGGCCCATGCGTCGCCGCAGGTCCGGATCTTCCAGCAGCCGGTCGCAGGAGGCGACCAGCGCGTCGAGCTCGCCCGGCGGGTAGAGCAGTCCCGTCTCTCCGTCGCGTACCACCTCCGCGATCTGTCCCAGGCTCGCCGCCACCACCGGCGCCCCGCAGGCCATGTACTCGAAGAGCTTGAGGGGGGAGAAGTAGAAGTCGTGGGCGGGACGAGGATAGGGGGCCAGGGCCACGTCGAACCGGTGGATCAGGGCCGCCACCTCCTCGTGCGGGAGCGACCCCGTGAACACCGCGCCGTGCGCGAGCCCTCGTTCTTGCAGGTCGCGCTCCAGTTCGCCGCGCAGCTGGCCGTCGCCGACGATCACCAGCCGCAGGTCCGGGAATCGCCCGACCAACCGGCTCAGCAACTCCGGCAAAACCTCCACCCCGTGCCAGGGCCTCAAGCCCCCGACGAAGCCCAGGACGGGGCCGTCACCCAGCTCCCAGCGCGTCGTGACCTCCGGGTCGTGCGCGTCCAGCCCGAACAGGTTGACGTTCACCCCGTTGGGGACGACGTGCACCCGATTCGGGTTCGCCCCCAGCGACACCGCGTACTCGCTCAGCGAAGCCGAGACGGCGAGGACCGCGTCGGCGCGCGTGAGCGTCCAACGTTCCGCCTTCGCAGCCAGCTCCCCGAGCCCGGTGGCCCGGTAGGTCGTCTGCTCCAGGGCCAGCGGCGAGTTCAGCTCGACGATCAGCGGTCGCTCCAGCTGGCGGGCCACGGAGACGCCGGCGGTCGCGTACAGGGAGGCGCGCTCGTAAACGAAGTCCGGGCGGTGGTTTTCGAACCGGCGCTCGAGTCGTAACCGCAGGTCCTGGTTGTAGAGGATACGGCGCAACTCCCCCGGCAGGGAATCTTCGATTCCCAGCGTCTCGTTGAATGCCTTCAGCCCGTAGAACGCGGAAACGACATCGGGAGCGGGCGGCGCGTGCAGCAGTTGCGCCTCCAACTCCGCCGGCTCCTCCCACGGCGACTTGTTGAGGAGCGGGGCGGCCAAGACGACCGAGTGCCCCGCCCGCCCCAACGCGCCGACCAGCTCGCGCACGTGCACCGAGGCTCCCTTCCGTCCAAGGACCGGGATGCCGAGGTCGGGGCACATGTACAGAATCTTCACGGTCAGGAGGTCCTCCGGGCAACGACGGCGTGGGCGGCCTCGAACGTCGCGCGCAGGAGGGCGGCGTTACGGCGCACGTCGAACTCCGCCTCGACGAGCCGCCGGGCGCGGCCCGCGAGCCTGACGCGCAACTCGGGGTCGGCGAGCAGCCTTTCGATGGCGTCGGCGAGGGCGGCGGGATCGCGCTGGGGGACCATCAGGCCCGTCTCCCCGTCGCGCAGCACCTCGGGGATGCCGGTAACGTCCGTCGAGACGCAGGGCGTGCCCAGGGCCATCGCCTCAAGGAGAACGGTCGGCAGGCCGTCGCGGTTGCCGTCTCCTCCGACGACGCAGGGGGCGGCGAAGACCGCCGCGCTCCCGACGGCTTCGATCAGTTCGCCCTGCGGACGGGGGCCAGGTAGCTCTACCCTGGTCCCGAGACCCAGACGCTCGACGGCGGCGCGCAGCTCCGGTTCCTGTTCGCCGAGGCCGACGATCCGGCACCGGAACTCCACTCCGCGGTCGCGGAGCAAGGAGCACGCCTCGATCAGGTCAGCGAACCCCTTCTTCTCAACGAGTCGCCCGACAGCCACGATCTCCAGAACCCGCCCGCGCGGTTCCTCGTAGGGGAACCTCTCCAGCTCGAGACCGTTGTAGATCCTCCGCACGTTCTCCGCCGCTGGACCGTAGTTGTCGTGGAGGTACTCCAGGTTGTAGTCGCTGATCGTGACGGTGGCGGCGGCCTCCTGGAGCTTCCGCCGCAGGTCTTTCGGACGCACGCTCTCGTGGAAGATATCTTTAGCGTGCGCGGTCATCGTGTACGGTATCCTCGCGAAGCGCGCCGCGAGCCGGGCGACGGTAGTCGAGGCCGTCGCGAAATGCGCGTGCAGGTGGTCAATACCGCGTAGACGCGTCTCACGGGCCAGCACGACAGCCTGGTAAGCGTACCGCACGTCCTCGCCGCGGGCCTCCTCCAGCGAGTCCCACAGATAGGGGAGGATCTCGCCGGCATCGTCGAGCGTGGACCAGAAGTCCGCGGCCTTCAGGCCCTTGGCATGGAGGTAGGTGACGGGTGCCCGGACGCGCGAGATGGCGTCTTGGAAGTGGCCGTCTTCCGGGGGGAGGAGGGAAAAGATCTCGACCTCCATCCCGGCGGCCTCATGGGCCAGGATCTCGTTGACGATAAAGGTCTCGGAGTACCTGGGGTATCGCTTGACAACGTAGCCGACTTTCATGGACTTACGCTCCGAGGGCCAATGCGCGCTTCTCGGCGATCCCCGCGGTGACGAGGTCCACCGCCCTGGACGCCCCGGAGAGATCCACCTCGACCCGGGGCGCGGAAGCCGGGTCGCGCTCCAGCAGCTCTTCCACTTTGCTCCGCACCAGCCTGGGAGTTAGGTCGTGGGGGTGGATCATGTCTACCAGTCCCATGTCTGCCAGCTGTTTGGCCCGGATGAGCTGCTCTACGCGAGGTTCGACGCGCGGGACGATGAGCGCCGGCTTGCGCGCGACCAGAAGCTCGACGGTCGTATTGTAGCCGCCCATCGAGACGACCACTCCGGCGCACCGGATCAGGCGCTCCATGTCCGCCCGGAACTCCATGACCCTGACGCGCAGCCCCCGGGCTAGGCCTTCGATCTTCCTCTTCGACGCGTCCTCCATCATCGGTCCAGTCACCACAAGGGACTCGAACGCGGGTTCCGGCCTCCTCAGGCTCTTGAGATAGTTCTTCAGGAGATGGAAACCGTCGCCGCCGCCGCCGGCGGTCACCAGCACGTATCCCGGCTCGAACTCGAGGTCCGAGGTCTCCTCGGGCGTGCACGCGCGTCCGACATACCCCACGTAGTGGCATCGCCGGAGCGTCGCGTCCGACAGGCCGTACTCGGGTAGAGGGTCGTAGATTTCCCTGGGACCGTACACCAGGATGGTGTCGTAGAAGTCCTCGATGGCCGGGGAGATCCCTCCCTCACGCCAGTTGCGGCGGATGCGCGCTGGGTCGTCCATAACGTCCCTTAGCCCGAGGACGGTAAGCGTCGAGGGTCGCTCCGCGTGCAGGAACTCCAGCGCCGGATAGACCTCTCGCTTCATCCCCAGCGGGGCCTTGTCCACCATGAACGCGTCAGCGTCGAACGACTTGACCGCGCTCAGGATCAAAGAAGATCGCAAGTTCTTCAGGTTCTCGAAATCGACCGACATCCTGCTGGGCTCGTACACGCCGCTCGCGACCTTCACCGCCGAAGGCAGCTTCACGAGGTCAATGCCGAAGGACATGCGGAAGGCGCTGGACACCGTTGAGCCTGAGAGGATCAAGACGCTCGTACCGGTCTCCGCGCCCACGAAAGCCTCGGCCAGTGCGAGCGTCCGCCGCAAGTGGCCGAGCCCGTATGAGTCGTGCGAGTACATCAGGATCTTCGGATTGCTAATCTTCAACCCGCACACCCCCCCAGCAGACCGGAGAGAGCGCCCGGCTCCACCAACTCGCTTCCGACTTGCCGGCGCAAGCCGGTGCATACTAGCGTCATGCCGGACGGACGCGACAGCATCGGTTTCACGGTTGCCTGTGTGCGCTCTGAGATAGTAAGATCGCCATCTATGCCTCCGTTCGGAGAGGAGTTTATTGTAACCTCGATTTCACATCTGTGAAACCTCTTTCCTTTCTCGTCCCGACTCGGTGATCGTCCGCTATTAGTTTCATCCAAATCCGGCAATTCTCCTTTGCTCTTGTGCACTGCTCGTTTCTCATGTATGGTAATCTACTCTCGTCGCAGGAAGGCTTTCATCCCCCAATTGCGTGTTTACCCTAGGGGATTTCTCGCCGAGCGGGCGTACACGCAACAGGATCGCCGCCCCAGCAAAACCTTCACCTGCTCGGCGGCCACCTAGTTGGCGTCCTTGGCGGGCCGGACGCGTTCCACGTCGAGGGGGCGGTCCAACTCTCGCGGACGAAGTTGAGCTGTGCGATGAACTGGTAGGCCCATCCGGCCACGATCGGCTGGCCGGCCGAGTGGCGAGAAGGATGGTAATAGTAGCCTTGAGTAAGGGGCTGCGCTCCGCGTCGCATCTGGGCCACACACTCCGTAGACGGGCGTTGCTCCGCTCCCAGCAAGCGGATGGCGGGCGAGCAGATTGCGCAGGACCTCCGCATCGATACGTCCATGCGCCAGAGCCACGTAGAAGCTTCCCCATCCGCGCCGGTGCGCGGGTTGGAGGCTCAAATGGACAGGAGAAGGGGCGGCCCCGTCCGCGGAGAGGATGGCGTCGGTGAGCTCGAAGAGAGCGTCGGCTCTGTGGTGGAGGCATTCGTAAAGCGAGTGGCGGAAGCTGTGGAGAGCATCGGATGGTTCCATGATGCACTCGCCGAGTGCTTTCCGCACTCATTGCCTGCCAGCGGAGTTAGAACGCAAGCTAAGAGACCGTCAGGCACCTATCTTCCGATACCGCTTCCCGCGGACTCAGGCTACCAGGCTGGCTCCGGCGAGCACCACCCCTGCGGTGACGGTTCCAATGATGACCCCGGCCAGGACGTCGAAGGGGAAATGGACGCCGAGATAGACACGGGAGAGGACGACGAGGGTCCCTGCCAGCACCAGCGCGGGAGCGAACGGCGGGTATAGGACGGAGAGGGTCAGGGCTCCGGCCGCCGCCGTCGCGGAGTGGCCAGAGGGGAAGGAGCTCGAGGAGGGTGTCTTTGTAAGTGGCGCTATCTCGCTATCCCACATAAAGGGACGGGCGCGGTCGAAGAGGTACTTGGCGCCCTCGGCGAGGGTCCAGGATGCGGCGACAGCGACCCAGGGGATCAGGAGGTGCAGGGGCTCCAGGCCGGTGAACAAGAAGGCCAGGGCGGCGAGGAAGCCCCACAGAGCACCGGCCGTCCCAACCACGGTAAAGACCCGCATCACGGCCGTGAGCGGTGCCCATTTCAGGCCGAAGAGCACCCGGAACAGTGCCCGGTCCAGATCCCTCACCCTCCGCGTAAAGTCCTTCAAGGTCCTCCCACAAAGCTCGACTGACCGGTGGCTATTGTAGACCAGAGGCCAGGACCAGGTACGGCCTTCCCGCTCGCCCCCGGTGACACTCTCCCTTACCGGGCCCGTTTTCTAAAGTAAAATGAGAAAGGTCCTTTGTAGACGCATTTCACAAACAGGAGGCAGATAGATGGAAAGGCAGTTGATCGAGAAGATCATAGACGAGGCGAGAGACGAAGGGGCGAGCCTCGTGATCTGGGACCGGCGCGACACCTTCACCGTAGAGTCCGACGACGTGAAGGAGATAGAGGCCAACGACGACCACCTGCGCGTCAAGATGCAGGACGGCAAGGCCATCGTCTACGTGGAGTACGATTACATCTACAAGCTCGTCGTCGAGAGGGACCGCTCCGTCCGCGCCGGCGTCCGTACCGGATTCGGCGCCTCTAGCAGCTAGTCAGCACGGCGGCGGAGGCGGGCGGTGTGCTGACCAGCTGACATGCTGACTGGCCTCGATCAACTCTGTCCCGTTCTTGCCGCCGACGACCGCGGCGCGGGCGAGGCCGACGAAGAGGCCGCTCTCCAGGGCACCGGGGATGTGTTTGATCTGTACCTCGAGTGACGCCGGGTCAGCGATCTCGTGGAACATGCAATCAGCCGTGTAGTGGCCGCCGTCTGTGACGAAGGGTCGCCCTGGATCTGTCCAGTCCATCCTCAGCTCAGGCTCGCAGCCCAGGGAAGCGAGCGCTTCCAGGGTGATCTCCCACCCAAAGGAGTCGATCTCGACCGGCAGGGGACCTGCGCCCAGAGGGTCAACCAGCTTGCTCGAGTCGGCGACCACGATCAGGCCCTCCTCGCTCGATGAGGCTACGATCTTCTCCCGTAGGAGCGCGCCTCCACGCCCCTTGATAAGGGCAAGCTCGGGGGAGATCTCATCGGCCCCGTCTATGGTAAAGCGCGGACGGGCCTCCGAGAGCGTCGCCAGCGGTATGCCAAACTCGTTCGCCAGGGCGGTTGTCTTCGCCGAAGTTGGTACACCCCTGACGTCCCTCAATTCCCCCGAAGCCACGAGCTCCCCGATCCTGCGCACCGCGAACGTGGCCGTCGAGCCCGTCCCCAGTCCTACCACCATACCGCTCTCGACGTAACGTTCCACCGCCGCGAGGGCGGCCTCACGTTTGGGCCCGTCGTCCGACACCACCTACACTCCTTCCGGCCTGGTACCGACCGTAACCGCTACGTGGCGCTCCTTCTCACCGGGGGTTACGACGGTCATAAGGAGCCTTTCGCCAGGTTTCACGGAGTTGACGACCTCTATCACGTCCTCGGAGGAGGAGACAAGATCGCCCTCGATCCCGGTTATCACGTCCCCCATAGGCACGGGTATGCCCTCGATCTCTTTCTCATCCCCGCCCCGGATGCCAGCCTTCTCTGCCGGACCATCGGAGGTTACTTCGCTGACTATCGCCCCGTTGCCGGGTAGACCGTAGCGTCTATCGAGCGCTCTTTCGGAGAGGCCGGTGTAGGCGGAGAGTTCGTCGATACCCAACTGGTACATGGATACCCCGATGTAGCCGTGCACCACCTTCCCTTCGGTTATAAGCTGCGTTATCACGCTCTTGACGGTGTTGATCGGGACGGCGAACCCAACCCCTTCGAAGCCTCCCGACTCTGAAGCGATCTGGGCGTTGACCCCTATGACCGTGCCGCGCGAATCGAGCAGCGGCCCACCCGAGTTGCCTGGGTTTATGGCCGCATCGGTCTGGACGGCGTCGTCTATGGTGTAGTTGTTCGGAGCCTTTATGGGACGGCCGAGGCCGCTCACGATCCCCGTGGTCACGCTGATCCCGACGTTCAAGGGGTTGCCGATGGCGATGACTGGCTCCCCAACCCCAACCGAATTCGAGTCCCCGAGCGTCAGCGGCTTCAGTGCCTCCTTCGGCGCGTCCACCTGTATAAGCGCGACGTCAGTAGAAGGATCCTGCCCAACGACCTCAGCCTCCCTGCGCACACCGTCGGCGAACCTGACGGAGATCTCTTCCGCCCCCTCCACCACGTGCTGGTTGGTGACTATATGCCCTGCCTCGTCGACCACGAACCCTGACCCACCAGCGGGCCCAGCATCAGAGGTGGCAGCCACGTCAACGCTGACCACGCCACGGCCGTCGCGCGTGTACACCTTGCGCACCGAGGAGGAGCCGTCGGTAACCGCTGGCGTCCCGATCGTCCCCCCTGACGACTTGTGCGGCGGCGCAACCTCCTTTATGGTCACGCTGCCCGACCGGTCTTCGAGGCCGTACACCCCGACGATGAAAAAGAGAGCGGTGACGAGACCACCGATAATCGCGGAGACGAGTGCTGTGAGTGCGGTTCTCAAGATGCTTTACTTTCTCGATCCGCTTTCATCACGTTCACGCGGACCGGGAGCTGAGTTGCACGACATCCCAGCCATCTATCTTCCACCGTCCATCCTCGTACACAAGATACCAAGTCCCCTTGTTATGTTGGATCTCCCTTGTCAGCGTGGCCTGTGTCTCGCCCGTGACAGTCGCCGTGTTGCCCGAGATCTTAGCGTTTGGTCCCTCGATAAACACTACCCTCTCCACCTTGCCGAAGGTACCCTCGAAGGTGGCTCGATCCGGGAACGTGCTCTGTCGATAATCGTCGCTGAGAAACCGGGCGGATCTATCGTAATCCCCCTCAGAGGTTGTCGTATAGAACTCCTCCACCGTATTCTCCGCGGCCTGCGCCGCGAATTCTCTCTGCCCCGAGTTGTCCTGCGAGGGAGGAGACCCTCCCGAAGAAGCCGACGCGCTTGCGCTGGCGGAGGGTGAGACACCGCCTCCCTGATCCCCTCCTCCCTGGCCCCGATTCCCACCGCCGCCTCCATCGGGCTGTCCTCCGTTCCCGCTGCCCTGGGCGTTGTTCTGTTGGGCGTTCTGGTCTCCACCTCCCAGGAGGTTCGGCGCGGCCAGGGCTCCTATCACGACGAGCACGGCGAGGAGCGCCAGTGCGGCTAAGAGACCTCCTCTTCTCCGTTCGGGGCGACCGTAACGCGCCGTTCCGTCAATCCGGCCTCGCGGTGGGGGTGCCGCTGGCGCCTTGCGGGTCTGCTTTACGCGGGGGGGTGTGGTGGGCGGGGCCCCTGATTGTGCTTGCGTGGCGCCGGCGGAACGGATCTGCGCTTCGAGCCCGGAACGGGCCTCTTCGGCGGTCGGGCGATCACCTGGATCCTTGGCCAGGCAGCTGAGGATCAAAGCTTCCAGGTTTCCGCTCACTTCGGCGCCACGCTCGTGCGGCGGAGTGGGGGTCTTGGAAACGTGCTGGCTTGCGATCTCTATGGGGCTCTGGCCGGTGAACGGCGGTTCACCCGCCGCCGCCTGGTACAGCGTCGCCCCGAGCGAATAGACGTCGCTCTTTGGTGTCACCTTCTGCCCCTGCAGTTGTTCGGGCGAGGAGTACAGGGCCGTCCCCAGGAAGGAGCCGGTACGCGTCGCCTGCGTTGTGTCCAGAGCGCGGGCTATGCCGAAGTCGGTTACCTTGACGTGCCCGTTCTCGTCGAGCAAGATGTTGTGGGGCTTGATGTCGCGGTGGATCACACCGCGCTCGTGGGCGTGGGCCAGCCCGGCGCAAATCTCCTCACCGAGCCTGGCTAGCTCGGGCCCGGGTAACCGGCCCCTCCGGTCTATAAGCCCCTTGAGGTCTCCGCCAGGAACGTACTCCATCACGATATAGGAGGTCTCCCTACCGTCGAACTCGCCTTCTCCTGCGTCGTAGACCTGCACTATGTTCGGGTGTGCGAGGCGGGCCGCGGTGCGTCCTTCACGCTCAAAGCGGTCGCCGATGTCCGTACCTCCATGGACAGGGTTGAGCAGCTTCACGGCCACGGGACGGTCCAGTACCTCATCACGTCCCAGGAAGACGCGGGCCATGCCTCCAGAACCCAGTTCGTGCTCCAAGACGAACCTGTCTGCGAACCTGATCACGCGCGTGATTATAAGGTAAGAACGGGGCGATGCGGACAGCTGTGACATCCTGTACCGTGCCGGCTACACGCGCACGGTCTGCGCGTTCTCCAGACGGTCCAGCCTCCACTCCCCACCCTCGTTTACGCAGACCCACGTCCCCGAGAGGGACACAGACCCCCAGGTGTGGTCCAACCTCACTACGAACGTGATCTCTGCCGTGTCACCCGCGGCCCTGGCAACCGGATACGACGTGAATTCCATGTACGTGAACGTGTAGATGTCTTCACGCTCAGCCCACCGCTCCGGAGAACCTATCTCGTTCTGTAGCCGCTCGGAAAGGTACGCCCACGAA
>DATDKO010000103.1:0-3842 GCA_036519935.1 Rubrobacter sp.
GAGATCCTGTACTACTATACGAGCGAAGAGATGCTTGCGACGTTACGATCCTTCGAGCGCGAGCTGGCCCAGGGAGGAGCCCTGCTCGCGGTCCACTGGCGCAGAGAAACCAGGACCTACCCGCTGCAGGGTGACGAGGTACACGAGCTACTCCTGGAGCACACGCGGCTCCGCAACAGTAAGACCATTGTCGAGCCGGATTACCGCCTGGATCTCTTCGAGGACCCAGCGTGAACCATGAGGGACACCTGGTAATAATCGGCGCCGGTCCCGCCGGACTAGCGACAGCACGAGCCTACAGGGAAGGTGGAGGCAGGGGCCCGCTCACGATGCTGACCACCGAGCCATACGCTCCTTACAGGCGTCCTCCGCTAACAAAAGAATACCTGAGAGGCGAGGCGTCCCGCGAGGATCTACCCATCCAGAGCGACGGCTGGTACGAGAAGCAAGGCGTGGAGCTCAGGCTCGTCACCAGCGTTGGCGCGATAGACAGAGAACGGCGAATCGTCATCACAGATGAGGGTGAAGAGCTATCGTACGCTGTCTGCGTGCTGGCCACGGGCTCGGAGCCCGTACGTCCGCCTGTCCCTGGAGGTGACGACCCCGAGATCCTGACGATGAGGACGGTCGAGAACTCGAGCCGCCTCCAGGACCGCGTCGGAAAGGGAGACAGGGCCGTCGTGATAGGGAGCGGCTTCATCGGATGCGAGGCGGCCGCATCCCTCTCGATGCGCGGCGCCGCGGTGACCCTGGCCAGCCACGAACAGTCGCCACAACGCAAGCGGCTCGGTGACGGGGTCGGGGAACGCATCGAAGATTGGCTACGGGACTTCGGTGTCGCCCT
Organism: Rubrobacter sp.; assembly: GCA_036519935.1. GTDB lineage: Bacteria > Actinomycetota > Rubrobacteria > Rubrobacterales > Rubrobacteraceae > Rubrobacter_D. The sequence goes on from DATDKO010000103.1 coordinate 845, forward strand.
TCACCTTGGGGCCAGGATCGAAGGCGTCGAACGCACGGATGGCGGCTTCGCTGTGCACCTCGATGACGGTGACACCCTCGATACCGGGACGGTCCTCTTCGCGACCGGCGTCAGGCCCCGCATCCAGCTCGCCGCAGAGGCCGGTCTCGAGGTGGACCACGGGATCATCACAGACTCCTCGATGAGGACGAGCGCGTCGGGGATCTACGCGGTCGGAGATATCGCCCAGGCGTACAACGAGTCTGCGGGGCGCCACCTCAGCGTCGAACACTGGGGCGACGCGCTGGAGCACGGTCGCATCGCGGGGACCGTGATCGCGGGCGGCGAAGCTGCGTGGAGCAGGATCCCCGGCTTCTGGTCCACGATCGGCGACAAGAGGCTCAAGTACTGGGCCTGGGGAGATGGCTGGGACGAGCAGGTCTTCGAAGACGGGGGAGAAGCTTTCACTGTCTGGTACGGCAAAGAGGGGATGCTCGTCGGAGTTCTCTCCCACGGCACCGACGAGGACTACCAACGGGGGCGAGGACTGATCGAACGCGGAGAGTCCTTCCCCCGATGACGCTTGCGGCGCCGAACTCTGCCCTCAGGGCCTGCGTGGTCGTGCCAGCCCGCGACGAGGAGCATCTCATAGGATCGTGCCTCCAGGCGATCGCGACGCAGGAGCGTGTCTCACACGACGAGTACGAGATCCTGCTAGTCCTCGACCAATGTAAGGACCAAACAGAAGCACGCGCCCGTGAGATCGTCGGGGAGCAACCTCACATGAGACTACACTTGCTCGATGGTCCTGGCGAGGGATCTGGCCCCGCCCGCAGGGTCGGGATGGATGCTGCATGCGCCCGCCTTCTCCAGGTAGGCCGCCCCGAGGGCCTCATAGCGTGCACGGATGCCGACACCATGGTGGCGCCTGACTGGCTCGCCACCCAACTCCGAGCCGTCTCGGAGGGAGCAAGAGCCATCGGCGGGCGCATCGAGCTCGCCGACGATGGCTCGTTGCCTGAGAGCGTCTGGTGCAGGCACGCGGAGGAGGGCCGCCTGCGCCACGAGCGCCTTCTCTCTGACCCCAATCCCACCGGCGAGACACAGCACTGGCAGTTCTCGGGCGCCTCCATGACCCTGACGGCGGCAGTCTACACGCAGGTTGGCGGCCTCGAACCGCTGACCGCACTCGAAGACGAACATCTCGAAAGAGCCCTGCGCCACCACGACGTTCCGATCCATCGGCTGCTTTCAGTCAGGGTGACGACTTCGCCCCGCCTGGAGGGAAGAGCAACACGAGGCCTTTCATACGACCTAGCCAGAATAGCACTCACCCTTCGCGAAGAACGGGCAGAGGGCTAGAGCGCTACGTCCTCTCTTCCCTATACTCTCGAATGCCCTCGTAGACTTCGTCGGGGAACTGCAGCTCCGCGTACGGGTTGCAAGCGTCAGGGTCGTCGGGGTCGGGGCAGATCGGGAAGTCTTGCTGGCTCTGGTACTCCAGGATCTTCTCGCGCCTGGGCGGGCTGTAGCCTTTCTCTTCTACCTGCTGTACCAGCGCCCTTATCTCGCCTTCGTCGGCGTCGCGATCCTTCGTCAGCAACTCTACAAGCTCGTCGTTGGTAACGAAGTGACGTCCAATCATCGCGAATACGAGACGGCCGTAGTGACCTATGTCTTCACCGTTATCCAGCGCGTCGAGTATGTGGCTCATCATCGGACTCTGGCGCAGATCTTCTATCGCCATGATCAGGTCTCCTCTCGCTAGCCTACGCACAAGCTGCACGGGACATGATGTACTCAATGTGAAAGCGGCCACCACGACAGCGCTCTGCCCGACCACAAGGGACATCGTCGGCGTACGGAGCGTCTGGTCGCTCCACCAACGCTCAGCCGGAGACGGCCCGGATCAGATCCTTCGCCCCTACGGCCACTGGCACTACCTGCTCCTCGCCCGAAGCCATGTCCCTCACCGTGCAGACGCCGCGCGCGAGCTCGTCCTCGCCGAGTATGGCGGCATATGAGGCACCAGTACGATCAGCCTGCCTGAACTGAGCCCTCATGCCGCGCCCTCCGTAATCCAGGTCGCTCGAGATCCCCTCTTCGCGCAGGTCTCCGGCAAGCTTCATAGCAGGGATGCGCGCTTCCGGCGTGAGGGTCACGAAGAAAACGTCGAGCGAGCTCGTTGTCTCCCTCGAGGCTGCGGCAAGAAGCATCCGCTCGACGCCTGAACCGAAGCCGATTCCTCCGAGGTCGGGTCCCCCGAGGTCGGAGATCAGACCATTGTACCGGCCCCCGGCACCGACGGTATCCTGGGCTCCAAGGGCGCCACTCTTGGCCTCGAAGACCGTCATCGTGTAATAATCGAGGCCACGCACGAGCCTGTCGTCGATCTCGTAAGGGATGCCGAGCGCCTCGAGTCCATTACGTACGGCCGCGAGGTGCGCCGACGCGTCGGAACTCAGGTACGAGGTGATCCTCGGTGCCTCAGCCAGAACCGCCTGGGTGCCCTCATGCTTGGAGTCGAAGGTGCGCAGCGGGTTCGTGTCCATGCGGGACACCGAGTCGGGGTCGAGCTGGCTGCTGTGCCTCTGGAGGTACGCGCGTAGCTCGGGGACGTAAGCCTGCCTGGTCTCCATATCCCCGAGGTTGTTGACGTAGACGACCTCCTCCTTCACGCCGACTGCCTGGTGGATGGCGTAGAGGAGTGAGATCACCTCGACGTCGACGAGCGGGTCCGACGTGCCGAGGGCCTCGACCCCGATCTGGGTGTGCTGCCTGTAGCGGCCCCTCTGCTGGCGCTCCTGGCGGAACATGGGACCAATGTAGAAAAGCTTGACCGGCTGGGCCAGCTTGTAGAGGTTGTGCTCGATGTAAGCGCGCACAGCCCCCGGCGTCCCCTCGGGCCGTAGCGCCATCTCCCGTTCGCCTTTGTCCAGAAAGGTGAACATCTCCTTTTGGACGACGATGTCCGAGCCCTCCCCCGCCGTTCTGGCGAACAGCCGTGCCTCCTCGAAGA
>DATDKO010000104.1:0-13126 GCA_036519935.1 Rubrobacter sp.
TTCCTGATGTGGATTGGCACGAAGGCCCCCCACCAGCCGGCCACCCCGCCACCCAGGGATGAGAACGCCTACCCTGCCGTCTCGCTGCCCCATCCGCCTTCGTTCGACGAGACGGACGTCTCCGACAAGCCAGGCTGGGTAAGCGACAACCCACCACTGAGCCTTGAACAGAAGAAGTACATGGAAGAGCTCTACCGCAAACGCTTGCAGTCCATGCTGGCCGTGGACGACATGATAGCAGACCTCGTAGGAGCGCTACACGACAGCGGTGAACTGGACAACACCTACATAGTCTTCACCTCGGACAACGGCTTCCACCTGGGCCAGCACAGGCTGGGTGCAGGGAAATGGACGCCCTACGAGGAGGACATCCGTGTACCGCTCATCGTACGCGGTCCCGGCGTGCCTGAAGGCGAGACCCTCCATCACATGGTGCTCAACAACGACCTCGCGCCCACCTTCGCCGATCTTGCGGGAGCCGAGCCGCCGTCTTTCGTGGACGGACGCTCGCTCGTGCCGCTGCTCACAGAGGAGCCCACGCCCCTCAAAGACTGGAGAAGGCGCTTCGTTATCGAATCCGTGGCGGAGCGGAGCGGGGTGCCACAACCCCCCTTTATCACCGAGAGCACGGTGGCACCGCTGATTACGGGCGACCCGCTGCCAAGCAACTGGCGTAGGACCTCGGCCACGAGCGCCAAACTGAGCGAGGAGTGGGGCAGGCCGTGGCTGAAGGCTCTCAGAACGAACAACTACCTCTACGTCGACTACAAGACCGGCGAACACGAGCTCTACGACTTGAGGAAAGACCCTTACGAGCTGAACAACATGTACGCGAGCGCCCCGCCTGAGATCACCCAGCGACTCGAAGCGCAACTCGATGCGCTAAGGCAGTGCTCCGCTGCGGAATGTCGAGCCGCCGAAAGCGACCAGCAGGGAAAGCGACCAACCGGAGAGTAGCTAACCGGCGTTTTGCGCGTAGGGCTCTCTACCTGGCGGTACCAGCTCGTAGAGGAGGCCCGCTCTTACGGGGACCACCTCGAAGCCGGCGTTCTGGAAGCGCTCGGGGTGCGTGGTCCCCTGGTCGAGGACGTAGACACGACCTTCTTTCGCGGCCTTTTTGGCAGTGGTCACCCCCGAGAGGTCGTCGGTGCCGTAGCGGCGGTCCGTGGTCGCGAGGTCTACATCGTCGGGCCAGACTATGTCCGCGTAAGCGACCTCTTTGTTGTGGAAGAAGGGGTCGACGATGGTCAGATCCCTGCGCCGCCTCTCGACGAGAACCATGTACCACATGCTGCTCCTGTGGTGCAGGATGGTAGCGTTCGGGGCTGCGCTATCGGCGACGGCCTCGATCTCTTTGCGCCCCCGGTAGACGCCGCTCATGTCGTCCTTCGCATAGGTCTCCCTTACACCGAGCAGCGGCAATACTAGCATTATCGCCGAGAGCAAGCCGAGGATAGCCCCCTTCTTCACCCCTGGTAAGAAGGAGATGAGAGATTCGACCTCAGCGAACAGCGTCCCGAGCCCGGCCGCGGCCCACAGCGAGAGTACCAGGTAGGTCGGTATGAAGTAGAGGTCGATATCGGGGATGTTGTTCTCGACGGCGTGAAAAAGCCAGCCGAAAAAGAGAAACCCGAGGAATATACCCACCGCGCGGTCCTTGAGAAGCATAACGACAGCGCCCGTCAACGCGACCATAACCACGGGAAAGGGCATGTTATCGAGCAGGTGCTCCCAGTAAAAGACCATCCTTTCCGGCAACTCCAAAGGCCCGAAGGAGAAGAACGAGCCGGTCAGGTTCCCCCCGCTGACCACGTACCAGAAACGCCCGAAGTCGGTAGGGTTGTTCGCTTCCATGGGCGGGTCCATCGCGGCCCTGATGGGCAAATACAGGTAGGGAGTGAGCCCGAGCAGGAAGAGCCCGGTACCCCCCACAACGAGCCTGACATCGACCAGCCTGCGCCAGTCTACGAGGGCGACGAAGAGAAGGCTGGCTGGCAAGAGCAATCCGCTGGTGAGGTGGTTGGTCAGGCAGAGCCCCACAAGGAAGGCCGAGAGCAGCAGGTAGCGGTCTTTGCGGTACTCGCGCCAGAGTAGCAGGACAACGATGGTGACGGATACAAGCAGGGCGTTGAGGGTGTATACCTCCGCGATAACAGCCTGGGACCAGAGGGCCGTACCTAGCCCGAAGACCAGGGCGCCGGACGCCGCGGCAATCACCCGCCGGCCGAGCAGGAGCCCGGCGGCGTAGACGGCCACCACGGCCAGCGCCGCGTAGACGGCGGAACCGAGGTTCACGCGGTAGGCGGGATCACCGAACGGCAGGTAGGTGAAGAGGTGCGTCAGCATCAGGTAGGTCGGGTAGCCTGTGGGGTGCGTGATGCCAAGCACCGAGACCTGCATCTGCAGCATCACCGCGTCGAGCAGCTTGGGGTCCTGTAGGTAGAGGACCGTGGGAGCCAGGGTCTTGAGGTAGAGGACGAGCACGAGCACGAAGACCCCAAGCCCGGCGAGCAAGACACCAGCTTTGCGTAGACGTCCCTCTCTTCCGGGAGACGCATCCGCAGAAGGAGAAGTAGGCCTTTCCTGTTCCAGTGCCACGTACCAAGACTTCCTTTGCCGATCTTCCGGGCGAAGCTATTGTACCCAGACGGGCCGCTGATGTTAATTTGCATTAAGGTGCGTTAGTATAGCGTCCGCCGGGTATGCTAACCGGTGAGTTGACAGAGCCATGCCCGGAGGTGAACCAGCGGGGCCGGCGTGCCGGACCGCAGGAAGTGCGGAACAGAGCGTTTACACCGATCTGCTATTCGTCTAACGATTTTTCCGTTACAATCGTCGGCTGGCATGTTCGGTTCGAGTCGGGCCGAACCCTGAAAGAGAAGACAGACTTAGCGTAGAGAAGGGAGCGAGAGTAATGAAGGTACTGGTTCTCGGCGGCGACGGGTATTGTGGCTGGCCGACCTCTTTGCACCTTTCAGACGTCGGCCACGAGGTCGTGATCGTGGACAACTGCGTCAGGCGGACCATCGACCACGAGCTCAGCGCCGCGAGCCTGACCCCGATCTCGGACATAAAGGACCGGGTCGGGGCGTGGCGCGAGGTGAGCGGGCAGACCATGGGGTTCGAGTTCGGCGACCTACTTGACTGGGAGTTCGTCTCCGACGTCGTGCAGCGCCACCAGCCCGAGGCCATCGTGCACTTCGCCGAGCAGCGGGCCGCTCCCTACTCCATGATCGACAGGCGACATGCCGTCTACACCCAGCACAACAACGTTATCGGCAACCTGAACGTGCTCTTCGCCATAAACGAGTACGTGCCCGACTGCCACCTGGTGAAGCTCGGCACGATGGGAGAGTACGGCCAGCCCAACATAGACATCGAAGAGGGCTACATCGAGATAGAGCACAACGGCCGCAAGGATCTCCTGCCCTTCCCGAAGCAGCCAGGAAGCTGGTACCATCTAAGCAAAGTCCACGACTCCCACAACATCCACTTCGCCTGCAAGATCTGGGGCTTGAGGGCCACGGACTTGAACCAGGGCGTCGTCTACGGGACCGTCACGCCGCAGGCCGAGCGCGACGGGCGCCTCATAAACCGCTTCGACTACGAGGAGGTCTTCGGAACGGTCCTCAACCGCTTCTGTGTGCAGGCGGCCATAGGCCACCCGCTCACGGTCTATGGCAACGGTTCCCAGACGAGGGGCTACCTCGACATCCGCGACACGGTGCGCTGCGTCGAGCTCGCCGTGGAAAACCCCGCCGAGCGCGGCGAGATGCGGGTCTTCAACCAGTTCACCGAGGAATTCTCGGTCAGGCAGCTCGCCGAGCTGGTGATGGACGCCGCGAACAAGCTCGGCATCGAGGCCAGGATGGAGAGCATCGAGAACCCGCGCGTCGAGAAGTACGACCACTACTACAACGCCAAGCACACGGGCCTCCTCGACCTCGGCCTCGAACCACATCTCTTGGGCGACAGCCTGCTGGACTCGCTCCTGAACATCGCGCTCGAGTACCGCGACCGCATCGACCCTGAGGTTGTCATGCCGACCGTCGACTGGCGCAAGGGCAAGGCCAGGCAGCGCGTGCACAAGGCCCCGGTCCAGCCCTCGGCGCTCTAGGGGCGGCATGTCGGCCGAGCACCTCAGCGTTGCGGGCGTCGTAATCGCCGCGCTCTTCGCGGTCTACGGCGTCGCGAGGTACAGGGGAGGGGGGAGCAGGCTCGACCTGCTCATTTCGCTGCTAATAGCGCTCGGCGTGGTCCTCGTCTCGGTAGTCCCTCAGCTCTTCGAACCGGTGAGCCGCCTGCTCGGCCTCGAGAACAGGGCCTTCGCCCTGCTCGGGCTCGCCAACCTCTTGCTCTTCGGGCTGTTCTTGAACATGCTGGGGCGCGTGCGGGAGGCGAGTCGCCGCAACGGTGAGATCGTCACAGGCCTCGCCGTCAGGGAGTACTCCGAGAAGTACCTCTCTCCCGAAGAGAGAGCCGAGGGGCACCCCGACGAGATACTGATCGTCGTGCCCGCCTATGACGAGGAGGGCGGCATCCAGGGGGTGCTGCGCCGGGTCCCCGACGAGGTCCTGGGTCACGAGGTAAAAACGGTCGTGGTGGACGACGGCTCGACCGACGCGACGACGGCCATCGCCAGGGCCGAAGGCGTACCGGTCGTTACCCACGTCGTCAACCGGGGCCAGGGCGACGCTCTCAGGACGGGCTTCGCGATAGCGCAGACCGAACGCTCCCAGGTCGTCGTCAACCTCGACGCCGACGGGCAGTACAAACCGGAGGAACTCGACCGTCTCGTGAAGCCCATCATCGAGGGGAAGGCCGACTTTGTGCTGGGATCCCGCTTTATGGGCTTCTACGAAGAATCAGGAAGCGTCCGCCACTTCGGGGTGGTGTTCTTCTCGCGCATGATCTCGTTGCTCACCGGCGTGAAGGTCTCCGACTGTACGAACGGTTACCGCGCCATAAGGGTCTCGGAGCTCCACAAGCTGAACTTGCGCGAGGACCGGTTCAACGCCAACGAGATCATCCTCGAAGCCCTCAAGCACAAGCTGCGCTTCGAGCAAGTCCCCGTCTCGATGATGAGCCGCACCGCCGGCGAGACCAAGAAGCCAGCGAAACTGGCCTACCCTCTCGGGGTCTTCAGGGTCATAATCTCGACCTGGCTGAGATAGAGCTAGTCAGCATTTCAGCAAGCCGCCCGCAGGGCGGCTTGTCAGCATCTCAGCTTTGTGTGGTGAAACGCTAGTGTGCTTGAGAGAATGGCAGGGGAATCCCTACTCATTGAGAGTCGTCTCCGACCGCGAGACCTGAAATGCTGAAGTGCTGACAAGCGGAGGCGTCAGCCGGAGCGTGCTGAAATGCTGGACAGGCTAAAAACACGGCAAGGAGCGGGTGCAGGGAGCGTCCACATCGCGGCATCCTTCGCCGTCGCTGGTGCGCTGACCTTCGCGTTCCAGAGCCTCTGTACCCACATCCTCGGCAAGCAGGGCTTCGCGCCGCTCGCCCTCTTGTGGTCAGCCACGTTCCTCACCGTGCAGGTACTCTGGATCGGCGCCACCCAGACCCTGGGGCGCTACGTCGCCGAGAGGGAGGCGCAGAGCAAAGATTGGAGTCCTGTCGTCTCCTCGGTCAGGCATTGGCAGATAGGGTTGGTGGTGGCGTTCGTGCTCTGTGCTTTGCTGGTGAGCCCGCTGCTCACCGATGAACTATTCGAAGACCCGTGGCTTACCGTCGCATTCATCGTCGCAGTGGTCTTTTACGCGCCTGAATACTTCCGGCGCGGCATCTTCAATGGGCACAGGCAGTCTTTTCGGCTCGGCGTCCAGATCATGGCCGAGTCGTCTGGCAGGGTGCTCATCGCCGCCGTGCTGCTCGTCGTGGGATGGGGTGTCTTCGGGCCGGTCATCGCCATCGTGCTCGCCCCGCTCATCGGCGTACTTGCCATCAGGCCGGCTCCGGTGGCGCCGCCGGAACGGGAAGGAGAGCCCTTCTCCGCCTGGCATGCATTCCGGTTTGCCGCGCCGGTACTGGCTTGTATGGCCTTCGCACAGGTACTGATGAACGGTGGTCCGATCCTGGCGAGGGTCCTGGATGGTAGCGACGCGCAGGTGAGCGTGTTCAGTGCAGCACTTATCTTCACGCGCATCCCCCAGTACGTCTTGAGTCCCGCCATAGGCGCGCTTCTGCCCCGAGCGAGCCGCGTGCTTTCCACCGAAGGCAGGGGGGCCTTCGATCGCTTTGTGGCGAAGGCGCTCGGGGTCGTGGGCCTCGTTGGTGTGCTCATGGTTGCCGGCACCTGGATGTTCGGCGAGTGGGGGCTCAGGCTCTTCGCCGGAGCGGAGTTCGACGCGAGCCTGGCCGTGCTTGTTGCCCTGGCGACGATGGCCGCCTTCTACCTTCTGTCTGACGCGCTCAACCAGGGGCTCTTCGCACTGGGGCAAGGCCGGCTCGCAGCGCTCGGGTGGTTCGTCGGCCTGATCGCTTCCGCCCTCTGTCTGACGGCGCTGGGCGTCGGTGTCGTCGAGCGGGTCGCATACTCCCTGGCCCTCGGCACCTTCGTCGCCGCCGTGGCGCAGGGTATGTTCTACGTGGGGACGCGACCTGGAGCCGTTGTCCGCTAGCCGCAGAGACCCTACCTACCCAAGAACCATTCCACGGTGCTCTTGAGGCCCTCGTCGAGGCCGACTTCGGCCTTCCAGCCGAGCATCCGCTGTGCCTTGGAGGTGTCGGCGTAGTTGCGGCGCACCTCCCCGCGGCGGGCGGCCGTTTTGCGGACCTCGATGTTCTCTACGCCTTCGACGGCGAGGACGGGAAGGAGCCTATCCGTCAGCTCCTGCACCGTCGTCTCGGCGCTGGTGGCGATCTGGAAGACCTCGCCGCCCACGTCCTCGACGGTGGCCGAGAGCCGTACGGCCCGGATCAGGTCGTCCACGAAGATGAAGTCGCGGGTCTGGGTGCCGTCGCCGTATATCTCCAGCACTTCTCCCTCCACAGCCCTCTTGATAAAGCGCGCGACGACGCTGTTCTTGTGGCCTGAGAGGGGCCCGTAGACGTTGCCGAACCGTAGTGCCACGGTCTCTACGCCGAAGGTGCTGAAGTATGCCGAGCAATAGCCCTCGCCAGCCAGCTTGCTCGCCCCGTAGGGCGCGACGGGATGCGGAGGCATCTCTTCGTGGATAGGTGGCTCGGCCTCTCCCACGATGGTCCCGCCGCTCGAGGCGAAGATAAAGCGTCCCACGCCGGCGTGCCTGGCCGCCTCGAGGTAGTTGAGCGTGCCGAAGACGTTGCTCATGCAGTCGCCCCGAGGGTCCTCGACCGAGGGCATCACCCCCGTGTTCGCCGCGAAGTGAACGATGACGTCGGCTCCCCTGGCGGCGCGCAGCGCGAGGTCTTCGTCCGTTATGTCGCCTGCGACCAACTCGACCTGCTCGCCTGAGACTATCGGGCCGAGCCCGTCGGACGATGCCTCGACGAAGTCCCCCGCAGCGGCCAGGTCCTCTCGCGTTCCTACAGAGAGGTTGTCGACGACCCTGACGGCGTGGCCGCCTTCCTCCATGAGAGACCGGATCAGGGCCGTCCCGATAAAGCCACAGCCGCCCGTGACCAGCCAGTTCACGAGGACCGCTCCAGGGAGAGATCGCCTTCCAAGCTTCTTGTACCTGCGTGCATGCCTGTCCTTGCCGAGGGTTGTTTGCCGCGCATACCTTAGACTAACCTCCCCCCCGGCGCGAATCTCGGGGCGAAAGAGGATCTGAAGGCCGTGCTCTTCGAGAGAGCTTCCTGCGGAAGAGGGCGCTATTCGCTACAATCTTCGGCGGCTGGTTCGATGTAGTAGGGAAGGCCCTGTAGATGGACGCGAAGACGCTGCTTGCGCTACAGAAGTACGCCGGGCGTGGCGGTCGGGAGAATCCCGAGGCCCTGGCTTGCCCGTGGATGCCCGGAGGCGAGGGGTGAAGGAGCGTACCCTCACGCGCAGGGACTTTCTGAAGGTGGCCGGTGCAGGGGCCGCCGGGGCTACCATGCTCGGCACGGCCGGGTGCGGCAGCCTGGCCAACAGCTTTACACAAGTGCCCGACGAGTACCTTCCGAGCGGGGGATCGAGAATGAACGTGATACTGGTGATCATAGACAGCCTGAGAAGAGACCACCTCGGCGTCTACGGCAACGACTGGATAAAGACCCCCAACCTCGACGCCCTCGCCAAGGAGAGCCTGCGCTTCGACCGCTCGTACCCTGAGTCCCTGCCGACCATCCTGGCGCGGCGCGCGATCCACACGGGGATAAGGACGTTCCCGTTCAGGGACTGGCAGAAGTGGTACGACGAGGACGTCAACCTCTGGGGCTGGCAGCCTATCCCCAGAGGACAGCTTACCCTCGCCGAGATCCTCCTCGGAGAGGGCTTCTACAACCTGATGGTCACCGACACGCTGCATCAGTTCAGGCCCTTCTACGACATGCACAGGGGCTTCCACGCCTTCGACTTCATCAGGGGCCAGGAGAGAGACCTCTTCAGGCCGCCCTCGCCGGCCTCCGAGAAGAAGATGGAGAACACCCTGATCGGCGGCCCGAGCGCCGCGCACTCCGAGGAGATCATGCACCAGTACTACGCGAACACCGTGGACCGCCAGAGCGAGAAGGACTGGTTCGCCCCGCAGGTGTTCACCAAGGCGGCCGAGTACCTGGAGATGGCGAACGAGAGCCAGCCTTTCTTCATGTTGGTCGACAACTACGACCCGCACGAGCCGTGGGATCCGCCCGAGAAGTACATCGACCTCTACAGCGACGGCTACGACGGCCCCGAGCCCGTAACCTCGAGCAGTGGGCCCTCGGACTGGCTCACGGAGCGCCAGCTCGAGCGGATGCACGCGCGCTACTCCGCCGAGGTGACTATGACCGACCACTGGTTGGGCCACTTCCTCGACAAGGCCCAAGACCTTGGGGTTCTGGACAACACCATGCTGATACTGCTCTCGGATCACGGACACGCTTTCGGGGAACACGGTTACGCCGGCAAGGTCGCCGGTGCGCTCTACCCCGAGCTCACCGATACCATCTTCTTTATCAGGCACCCAGGAGGCAGGGGCGCGGACCAGACAAGCGACCACTACGCCTCCACCCACGATGTGGCGCCAACGATACTAGGCGCGATGGGCCTGCAGCCTCACCCGCAGATGGGTGGCCAGGACCTCTCAGTCATACTGGACGGAAAGGAACCGGGCCCCAGGCCCCACTTTACGGCCGGCTACCACGACCACGTCTGGGCCCGCGACGAGAAGTACGCCATGTTCAGCCTCTACAATGGCGCAGACCCCCACCTCTTCGACCTGGAGAACGACCCGAAGATGGACAAGGACATAGCCTCGTCGAACCCCGACGTGGTGAAGAAAATGTTCGACGAGTACATAATCAAGGACGCCGGCGGCCCCTTGCCCCATTATTGATCGGGTGCGCCTCGATGCAACCGTACCGGAGAGGGAAGAAAACTATTGCGTAGGCTGTTGTCATTCCTCCTCAAGTGGAGCGGCATACTGTGCGTGCCCGGTGGCCTGCTGTGGGCGCTCTCGCCTACTGGCGTCTCCATCTCCACTCTCGCTTTCCACACCCCCAACGTGTTCTGGAAGATGTTCTGGCCGGCCCCCCTGCTCATCCTCCTCGGCCTGATCGGTCTCCAGTTGCGGCAGTCAGCACGTTCCGGCCTGCTGGAGAAAGTGGGGTTCTTCGTTACCATCGTGGGGCTCGTCATGGTCATCGCGGGCGACGTCGGCCTGTACTGGCTCGGGGTAGACGACATCTTTATCGTGACCGCGCCGGCGTACAACGCGTTCCGGATAGGGCTGCTCGTCGCGGCCGGGGGGTCTATCCTCTTCGGCGTCACATCCCCCCGCGACGGCGCTTTGCCTACCTGGGGACTGCTGCCTTTCGTCGTCGGGTCGCTGTGCGGCCTGATCTCTTTTTCGCAGGACTTCGGCTCCTTCGGCGCTATACTTTGGATCCTGTTCGGTGTCGGGTGGGCGTGGTTGGGTCTCTCGTTCGTGGTCGAGGGCTTCTCCTCTTTCCTGCGAACGAGACGTGCCGCCTGCGATGGTATCGCCGTGAAACACTGACGCCACACAGATCCAGGCTTCCCTACTTTTTCAGTAAGAACGTCTTCGCCTCTTCGTTGAAGGTCCTGGCGCGCTCGTCGTGTGGCAGGAGGGCGGCATCCTTGAAGATACGTGGTTCGGAACGGGGGTTGTTCTCCACGAAACGCTGCGCTTCGCGGACAGGGACCGTACGCGCTTCGAGGCCCCAGCAGATAAGGGTCCTGTGCGGCACCCGCGGCCAGAGGTCGGCGACCCCGAGGTTGAGCTTGCCTGAGACGAAGGCCGCAGGGAAGTACCTCGCCCCAGACTGGTGACTCATACTGTAGTAATCCTCGACCAGCTCTTCTGTCACGAGATCGGCATCGTGGTAGGCCATGCTCCCGAGGTAGTAGCGGATTCCCCGCTCGGAGACGATGGCATGGTAGAGCGTATTCCCGAGGATCGGCGCGAGAAAGAGGCCGTAGATCACATCCCCCAGCCGTCCTGAGGGACGGTCCAGGGTCCCGTAGCCCGTCGGACAGATCAGGACTAGCTTCTGGAAGAGCCGCGGACTCCTCACGACGGCTGGCACGACGAGCGCTGCAGATAGCGAGCTGGCTACGAGGTGGGCAGAGTCCCCGATCTCCTCCCGCACGAAGTCCTCGACCTGCGACGCGACGTCCTCGGGCTCGTAGCGCCGCGAGAGCCTCTCCGACATACCGCACCCCAGGAGATCCAGAGCGTATACCCTGAAGCTCTTCGACAACTCTTCGAAGTTCTTGCGGAACTCGAAGGAGGACGCCCCGGCGTAGACTCCGTGCACCAGGAGCAGCGGCTCACCCTCTCCCGCCACCGAGTATGCGAGATCCCCACCCCTCCACCGGTAATGCCGCACCTCACCGCCGAGCCGGTTCGGAAGTTGCTCACCACCCCTCTCCAACCGCCGGTTGTAGAGCGCTAACCCCCCGCTAATGCCCCCGATCGCCAGGAGCGCCGTCCTCAACTTCATCCCGCCTCCTCAGAAATGCTCGATGCCAGGATCGTACCGAAAGCGTCGGCCAGATTCCGCGTTGACAAACCCAGAGCCTGGGATAGCATTTAAGTAAATTATATAAGCAGCTTAAATTTGTAGGAGAATTCACATGGACAGGGAGCGGCTCGTTGACGAGACCTTGATGTTGCTACCGACTTTGATGCGTCTGGTCGAGCGGCCCAGTCCTGTGGAGATGGGTGAGATCTCACGCCGCGGGGTAGCGACGGACGTTCAGGTCTCGCCGGGGCACATTCAAGTTTTGATAGCGTTGGCGCGTGGGCCGCGGTCCGTTGGGCAACTCGCCGAGGAGCTAGGGGTCTCGCCGCCGGCTGCCACGCAGCTCGTTGACAAGCTGGCCGAGCATGGGATGGTAGATCGCCACAACGATCCGGCGGACCGGCGGGTCGTCCTCGTTGACTACGTGGCAGGGATGCGCGAGGTAGCCAGGCGCATCGTGGGAGACCGTCGTCGTCCGCTCAACGACGCCATGAGCAAGATGACGGACGGGGAGGCTCTGGCCTTCGTCAAGGGCCTGAGGCTTTTGGCCCAGAGCTTCGGCGCCGCTGCGGGGGAGGAGATCTGATGCAGAGGATCGTCCGTTGGAGTCTCGGGAACAAGTCCGTAGTCATCCTGGCGACTATCCTGCTCATCGGGAGCGGGGTCTATGCGACGACGCGCCTCAACCAGGAGCTCTTGCCCGATATCTCCTTCCCGATCATAACCATCTCGACCCCCGTGGCCGGCGCCGGACCCGATCTGGTTGACGAGCAGGTAACGCAGCCCGTCGAGGACGCCATAGACGGGGTGCAGGGGATAGAGTCGGTCCGGTCCACCTCATCGCAGGGGTTCTCCGTCGTGGTCGTTGAGTTTGACCTCGACGCCGACACCGAGGAGGCCGAGTCCGACCTCCAGGCGGCGCTCGACAGCATACAGCTACCTGCGCAGGCAGGAGATCCCGAGGTCAAGAGCCAGTCGGCTTCGCAGTTCCCTATCCTGTCGCTCTCGCTGGCCGCAGAGGACAGGGATCTCGCCGACCTCACAAGCTACGCCGAGGACGAGGTCGTCTCCTCCATCGAGGAGGTCGACGGCGTGGCGAGCGTCGACTTGATCGGGGGCGCCGAGAAACGTATCCAGGTGGATCTCGACCCAGACAAAGTTAAGGAGAAGGGCCTCTCGACCGACGCCGTGGTCGGCGTGCTGAGTGGGGCGGAGGTGGATGCTCCCGTGGGTAGCGTCACCGTAAATGGACGCGAGACCCCCGTAAGCACCGCCAGCGAGCTAGAAGGGATAAGCGCCCTCGAAGACCTTCCCGTCGGGGTGGCCGGAGGCGATGCCGGCGCGACCCCTCCCGCCGCGGCCGCAGATGTTCCAGAGACTGTCTTACCCAGTGCTGCAGCTCCTCCAGGTGGCGCTCCGACCGGAGCTTCCGCCCCGCCCGCCGGTAGCGCGGTGGGCACGAGGGCATCTCCCGCTGTGGCGGCGGAGCCGGTGCTGCTAGGGGATGTGGCCGAGGTGCGCGAGACGGGCTCTGACCTATCGGGGATCTCGCGTACCAACGGGGAGCCGAGCCTGGGCCTCAACGTGATCAAGGAGACCGACGCCAACACCGTCGAGGTCGCCGCCGAGGTCGAGAGAGTACTCGATGACGTGCGCAATAGGATCGGACGGGATCAGGTCGTGATCGTGGCCAACTCAGCGACGGACGTGGAGGAGTCGGTAAACGGGCTCGTCGAGGAGGGGCTCGTCGGGGCCGTACTCGCGATACTGGTAATCTTCGCCTTCCTGCGCTCCATGCGCGCCACCCTAGTCACCGCAGTCTCTCTGCCCACCTCTGTGCTCGCCGCCCTCCTCTTCTCCTGGGTAGATAACCTGACGCTGAACATCATCACCCTCGCAGGCCTGACGATAGCCGTGGGCAGGGTGGTCGACGACGCGATCGTGGTGCTCGAGAATTCCTACCGCTACGTGCAAAGCGGCTACGAGCCGGAGGAGTCTGCCCTCAAAGGAACCACAGAGGTGGCAAGCGCTA
>DATDKO010000105.1:0-9598 GCA_036519935.1 Rubrobacter sp.
GATCTCGCACAGCGCCCCCGCCGTCCTTACTTCCTCTGCCACCTCTTCCGCGGCCGTGTCGTTGGAACGATAAGAGATCGCCACGTTCGCGCCTTCATTCGCGAGTCGCGCCGCCACGGCGCGGCCTATTCCCCTTCCTCCGCCTGTGACGAGGGCGACACGTCCGTCCTGGATCATAGGACCTCCCCTCTCTCTGCGAAGGCGAACATCAGGTCAGCCTCGCAGACCCGCTCCTCCCCGACAGTAGCCCGGCCCTTACCCCTTCCGACCCTGCCTTTGAGACGGACGATCTCGACCTCCATCCTGAGCACGTCGCCAGGCAGAACCTGCCTGCGGAACCTGACGCCGTCTATCCCCGCGAAGAGCGCGAGCTTGTCACCGTGCTCCCCGCCGGCCATGACGCCGACAGCGCCTACCTGAGCCATCGCCTCGATAATTAGGACGCCGGGCATGACAGGATAGTCAGGAAAGTGACCCTGGAAGAAGGGTTCGTTCTGGGTGACGTTCTTTACGCCGACGGCCCGCACACCGGCTTCGAGCTCCTCGATCCTGTCCACAAGGAGGAAGGGGTAACGGTGCGGTATGAGATCCCGGATCTGGGCAGGCCCGAGCGGCGCCTTCACGGGAGCACCTCCCTTGCCGTCCACCCATCTACGTCCTTTCTCTTGAAGTCCCGCAGCATCCTTGTCAGGGTCCCGTCCTCCCCGGCCTCGACGATCTCACGCACCCCAAGATCCAGCAGGCGCTCCACCACGGCCACCCACCGCACGGGAGCGAGCATCTGGTTCCGCAACGCCTCGCGCACCTCCTCCTCCGTCGTCAACACCGCCCCATCCGTCGCCCCGACCATCGGTATCACCGGTTCGTCCAACTCGACTTCTCCGAGAAGCTCGTCCATCTCCCGCGCCGCCCCTGCCATGAGCGGCGAATGGAAAGCCCCGGATACCTCGAGCTTTACCTTCCGCCCACGTACACGCCCAGCGACTTCCTCGAGCGCATGCTTCTGCCCGGAAACGACGGTCTGGCGCGGCGTGTTGAAGTTCGCCGCAACGACTATACCGTCGGCTTCCTCGGCAGCACTTGCGACGCTATCAGGCTCGGAGCCGATCAGGGCTACCATCCCACCGGGGTTCTGTCTCGAGGCCGCGCTCATCAGGCGATCCCTCTCGGCAACGAGCCGCACACCATCGGCTAGACTTAGGCACCCCGCAGCGTGGGCCGCCGCGTACTCGCCAAGCGAGTGGCCGGCCACCACGTCTGGCGCTATCCCGGCCTCCCGCAAACGGTAGAGAAGATCCACGGAGCCGGCGAATACGGAGAGCTGGTAAGGTACAGGTTCATCGCCGACATAGTCGAGCACGGCGTCACGCGCGGCGCCGGTGGTCTTTTCTCTCAAGGTACCCTGCCCAGGGAAGACCACGGCCCGCTCTATCCCGTCGCCCCGCAAACTAGATCCTGTACAGGTTCGCAGCCCAGGTCAGGCCGAACCCGAAGCCAACGGTGATGACGTACTTTCCTGGCTCCATCGCGTCGTAGATGTCAGGGTAGGAGAGCGGGATGCTCGCTGCCGAAGTATTCCCGAACCTGTCGAGGTTGATCACGACCCGGTCCTCCGGTATCTCTATCTTCCGCGCCGCGGATCGTATTATGCGTGCATTTGCCTGATGGGGTATCAGGTACTGGATCTCATCAGGCGAGAGCGCGTTGCGGGAGAGGAGCTTCTCGACCATGTCGGGCAGTATCCTGACCGCGAACTTGAATACCTCGCGGCCGTTCTGGTAGAGCTTCTCATCGTCTCCCGGGTGGCCTGCCCGCCCGAGCGTGGCCCCTCTGCCGTCGGCCCCTAGGATGTGGTCGACGAATCCGGAGTCCCCTTCGCCGGCGTCGAGTACGACTGCGCCGGCGCCGTCCCCGAAAAGGACGGCCGTGGAGCGGTCGTCTGGATCGACGATGGTGCTCATGGCGTCCGACCCGATGAGCAAGACCCTGCCGGCCGCGCCCGAGCGGAGCATGGATGAAGCGACGGAAGCGGCGTAAGAGAAACCGGCGCACGCTGCGGCAAGGTCCATCGCGCCGGCGCCTGGGGCCCCTATCTCCTCCCCGACCAGACACGCGACCGATGGCATAGACTCCGGCGCGGTCGACGTACCGCAGATGATGAGGTCGACAGACCCTCCATCCACCCCGGCATGCCGGAGGGCCTTCTTCGACGCCGCTACGGCGAGCGTCGCGGCGTTCTCACCTTCAGCGACAAAGTGGCGCGCTTTGATACCGGTTCGCGTCACGATCCATTCGTCCGTGGTGTCCAGCACACCTTCTAGGTCGCTGTTGGTAACGATCCTGCCCCCGAGAGCCCTGCCGACGCCGAGGATCCTGCCGACAGCGCCGCCGTTCAAGCTAACCTGCCCTCAGACAGACCCAGACTGTGCGCGGAGAGCGCCCGCTGCAGGTCCTCGGTCAGGCCGGCACCGGCGTGCGAGATACCGAGTAACGCGTTCTCGACGCCCGTAGCTTGCGAGTTTCCGTGGCCGATCACGACCGAGCCCCTTACGCCGAGCAGGAAGGAACCCCCGTAGTTCTCGGGGTCCACCGTGTCTCTCACCCCCAACAGCCGCGGACGAAGGATACCTGCGGCGAGCTTGCTCACAACATCGCCCGTCAACGCGGAGCGGACCATGCCGAGGATCTCACGCGCCACCCCCTCAGCCGTCTTGAGGACGATGTTGCCCGTAAAGCCGTCCGTTACGAGCACGTCAGCCACCCCGCCAGGGATGTCTCGACCCTCCACGTTACCGACGAAACGAAGGCCCGACTCATCCATGAGACGGTGCGCCTCCTTGGCAAGGTCGTTGCCCTTCCCCGGCTCCTCGCCGACGTTGAGGAGTCCGATCCGCGCTTCCCCGTCCAACCTGAAGTAACGTTTCGCGAGCACACCGCCAAGAATAGCGAAATTCAAGAGATCCTGCGGCCTGCACGAGACGGTAGCCCCAGCGTCGAGTAGCAAGACGGGCGAAGGGAAAGGTAGCAAAGTGGCGATCGCAGGCCTGCGGCATCCTTCGAGGCGTCCCATCCTAAGCAACGCCGCAGCCACCGTGGCGCCGGTGTTCCCCGCTGAAAAGAACGCGTCAGCCTCCCCGTCACGAACCATCCCGGCCGTAACGGCGACGCTAGCGTCGGGATGGGCCCTGAGCGTCGAAGCGGGCTCCTCGTCCATCCCGACGGCTTCCCCAGAGGACCGCAGCGAGACGTTCGGAGGGGGATCAGGACCCACCTCGGGTTCGATGGCATCGGGCTTCCCGACGAGCAACAACTCATCATGCAATAAGTCTCTGGCAGCGGATAGGACGCCGGCGACGATCTCCCGCGGGGCGTTATCTCCGCCGAGGGTATCTACCGCGATACGCACTAGAAGGCCTTATCGGAGTTTAGATGTCCTCAACGGCGACTACCGTGCGGCCTTTGTAGAAGCCGCACTCAGGGCAGACTCTGTGCGGTACGTGCGGCTGGCCGCAGTTGGGGCAGGCGACCAGACCCGGGCCTGTGATCGCGTGGTGCGCCCGGCGCTGGTTCCTGCGCGCCCGTGACGTCTTCTTCTTGGGTACGGCCATGCGAATACCTCCTGGTTGCTATTGGCTCAAGATCGCGAGGCGAATAGGCCGTCGAGGCCCCGCCAGCGCGGGTCTACCTTGTCGCCATCACCTTCGGGGTGCACGGGCTCGGTGCCAGGCGAGAACGCCTGCATCGGCACCTCGTTCGGCAGGGCGCGCTCCGTATAGCGCGCCAGATCCAGGGTCCAGTCCTGGACACAGACCTCAGGGTTGTTCGGCCCCGAGAGGAACTCCGAGTCGCCGAACTCCAGTTCGAGCTCTGTGGGATCGAGCGTCCTGTCGCAGGTCGTAAGCACCGTCGCGACGACCCGCACGTCGAGGTGCAGACCCTCGGAGAGACGCGTGACGCCTACATCTGCCTCTGCCTTCGTAACCTCGTGGTGGCGCCCGTAGAGGTCGAAAGGACCTGCGGAAAACTCGGCACGCACCTCGTGTGTGTCTCCGACCTCCGCGCCGGGTCGCCTGAGGGGGATCAAATGGTTCATGAGGTTAGTTTACTACTTGCTATTGTTCCTGGACGCCTTGCAGCTTTGTGCGTCCACGCTGCACGGCCTCGAGGAGCTTGCCCAGGTTGTCCTCGAGGTTGGCGAGGACCTCGTCGGCGTAGTCCTCGGCGCCGAGCCTTATCTCGCGCTCGCGGCGGCGGGCGTCTTCCATTATCTCCGCGCTCCGCTTCTCGGCCCTCTTGAGGACCTCTTCTTCCGAAGTGATCTTCTCGGCCTCGTCCTGGGCGCTGCGGATGATACGGTCGCTCTCGCTGCGGGCCTCGTCGAGCATCGCCTGGCGCTCCTTGACGATCCAGCGGGCCTGCTTGAGCTCCTCCGGTATGGTCTGGCGCATCTGGTCTATGATGTCGAAGGCGGCGTCCCGGTCGACCATCGCCGTGTTGCCGAAACCGGGGAAGCTGCGCGCGTCCTCGACCAGTTCTTCCAACCTGTCTATAAGTACCAGTACGTCCATCTTCTACTACCTATCCTTCGCCTACGATCCCTGTATCTTACCGTCCTGACCGGAATATATCTGCCTCACGGTCTCGAGTACGCCTTCAGGTACGAGTCCGCGCACGTCTCCGCCGAGCGATGCTATCTCCCTGACCGCGCTCGAGGAGAGGAAGCTGTGCTCCGCCGAGGCCATTATGAAGACCGTTTCGAGCTCGGGGAACATAGTCCGGTTCAGCTGCGCCTGCTCGAACTCCGACTCGAAGTCCGAGACGGCCCGCAGGCCCTTCACGATCACCTGCGCACCCCGCTCTCTCGCGAAGTCCACCAGGAGACCTTCCATCACCTCGACGGAGACATTGTCCATGTCGGCGGTGACCTTCTCTATGAGCCGCGCCCGTTCGACCGCGGGAAGGCGGGCCTGCTTGCGGCGGTTACTACCGACGGCAACGACCACGTGGTCGAAGATCTTGGAAGCGCGCACGATGACATCGAGGTGCCCCGTCGTTACAGGGTCGAAGCTACCTGGACACACAGCCACGATCATTGTCAGCTCGGACCGCCCAAGTATGGTTATGAACGTGCCGCCGTAACGGCGCGTTACCCCTTTCTTGCCTCTTGCGCCCTCAACCGGAGCCTCGCCGCTCTCGATCGCGACCCTTCCTCCCGGCGCGAGCAATGAGCGTAGCCGGTGCAAGATTCCCCCGACCTTCGCCGCGATTCTATATGGTGGGTCGGCGAAGATCAAATCGAATCGGTCACGGCGCGTGACGAGCTGCCCAACTACGGCCTCAACCTCACCACCGAGTACCTCTGCTCTGTCCGCGAAGCCGGTCCGCCGCAGATTCTCGAGGATCACGGCCCTGGCCGCCCGATCCCGCTCGACGAAGACGGCGTGCCCGCTACCGCGGCTTAGGGCCTCAATTCCGAGCGCGCCCGTACCCGCGTAGAGGTCGAGGACCCTGCCGCCATCGAAGAACTGTCCGAGCGAGTTGAACAGGCTTTCGCGCACGCGGTCGGATGTAGGACGCACCCCCCTGGGGACGGGTGCCAGCCTGGTACCCCCGGCAGACCCGGCGATAACTCTCAAGACCTATTCCCTGAAGAGCCACTCGACATCCGCGCCGAGCAGCTCACGGATCTCACGCCGCAGGGGCCTGTGGTCGGGCCGCTTTAGCGTGGGGTCACCAGCCACGAGCGCGAACGCCTCGCGCCTGGCCTCGACGAGAACATCGACGTCGCGCAAGAGCTTGGCGACTTTGAGGTCAGGCATGCCGCTCTGGCGACTACCGAAGAGGGTGCCCTCGCCCCTTATGGCGAGGTCGACTTCGGAGAGCTTGAACCCATCCTGATTGTTCTCCAACGCTCTGAGACGTCGTTCGGAATCTTCGGACTTGGGCGCTCCTACGAGGAAAGACTTCGGGGGATGCAGGCCCCTGCACACGCGACCCCTTAGCTGGTGGAGTTGGGAAAGCCCGAAACGCTCTGCGCCTTCGATAACGATCGCGCTCGCGTTCGGCACGTCGACACCGACCTCCACGACTACGGTCGCCACGAGGACCTCTATCTCCCCTGCCCTGAACAGGGCCATCACCTCACGCTTGTCCTGGACCTTCATCCTGCCGTGCAATAGCCCCACCACCCTCTCGGGGAAGATGTCGTTCGCAAGCTCCTCGTAGAGCTCCTCGGCGGCGCGCACGTCTTCCAGTGCCTCCGATTCCTCGACGAGCGGGCAGATCACGTAAGCCTGCCGCCCTTCCTCGATCTCCTTTCTGACCTCCTCGTAGGCCTCGAGCCGTTCCGCGGGGTCGACGACCCTGGTCTCGACCGGCTTCCTTCCGGGCGGCAGTTCGTCTATCAGGGAGACCTCGAGGTCACCGTAGAGTGTGAGGGAGAGGGTCCTCGGTATAGGTGTGGCCGTCATGACGAGGGTGTCCGGGGTTGTCCCTTTCTCGCGGAACACCGTCCTCTGGCCGACGCCGAAGCGGTGCTGCTCGTCCACGACGACGAGCGAGAGGTCGTCGAAATCTACGCCTTTCTGTATGAGCGCGTGCGTCCCGACAACGACGTTGGCCTCGCCGGCGGCTATCTGCTCCAGGGCCTTACGCCTCTGCGCCACGCCCTGGGAGCCGGTGAGCAAGACGACGTTGACGGGCAAGTCGGCCAGGGCCGCCGAGATCGAGAGGTGGTGCTGCCAGGCGAGGACCTCGGTCGGGGCCATTATGGCACCCTGTCCCCCCGCCTCGACCGCGGTGAGGAGCGCGGCTATGGCGACCACGGTCTTTCCGCTGCCCACGTCCCCCTGAAGGAGGCGGCGCATCGCCTTCTCCAGGCGCATGTCGGCGAGGACCTCCTCTATGACCCGTTCCTGCGCCCCGGTCAAGCCAAAGGGGAGGCCCTCGAGGAAGGGGTTGAGGAGGCTCCCGTCGCCATGGTGCCTGCCGCCGACCTCCGTCCTCTCGAAGCGAGCCTTGCGAGCAGCTAGACCGGCCTGGATCAGGAAGAGCTCGTGGAAGATCAGGCGCCGCATCGCCGCCTTGAGGCACGCCCGCTCTGTCGGGAAATGGACCTCGTGTATCGCGTCGTGCAGATTGGGCAGGCTGTGGCGTACGAGCACATCGGCTGGCAGGGGGTCGAGGATGCGTCCGGCCGTATCGAGGGCGCGGTGGATGAGCGTCCGCATCCTGCGCGCCTGTATACCCTTGTTGACGGGGTAAACCGGCACGAAACGTCCGGCGTGCGGCCCTTCGTCCGCCCCGGGATCATCGACGATCTCGATACTCCTTGCGGCTAGCTGAATGCCGTAGCGGCTCTGGACCTCGCCGGAGGCGACCACCCGAACGTCGGGGAGCAGTTGGTTCAGAAGCCAGCTCCTGCCCCAGACCGTCACGGGGATGTATCCCGTGCCGTCGTAGATCTCAGCCGAGAAACCAGGGGCGCGGCCCCTGACAGGTTTGCCGACGGGGCGCGTCGAGACGACCGTGCCGAAGACCGTTGCCCTCTCCCCCACGCGCAACTCGGAGATCATCTTCACGTTGGACAGGTCCTCGTGGCGCGATGGGTAGTGCGAGATCATGTCGGCCAGCGAGGCTATGCCGAGGTCGCCAAGCGCGGCCTCGATCCGCGGTCCGACGCCAGGAAGTTCCGTCACAGGACGCGAACGAAGGTCCGTCAGGGTCGTCCGTGCGGGGAGAGGAGCCCCCTGCGCCCCGCCGGCCCTATAGGTGGGCAACGCCATAGGCTCCAAGGCCTACGTGGGACCCGACGACCCCCCCGATCTCAGCGATGAGCTTCTCCTCGACCCCGAGCTGTTCGGCCAGCTCGGAGAGGAGCTCTGGGGCGGCGATGTGCCCGAAGTAGAGCTGACGTCCGGCCTCCGCGGCCGGCCTGACCTCCTCGACGATGGTCGCCATCTGCCGCCTGCGGCCGCGGGTACGTTTGAAAGGAGTGATCTCCCCGTCCGCAATCTCTAGCACAGGCCTGACATCGAGGGCTGTGCCGAGGAGACGCTGCGCCCTCCCTATGCGCCCGCTCTTGGCCAGATACTCCAGCGTGCCCACGGCGAAGAGCACCCTCGCCCCTCCGATAGCCCGCACAGTTGCATGCCTGACCTCGTCGAAGTCCCCACCCTCGTCGATACAGCGCAAGGCCTCGAGCAGGATCAAACCAGACCCCATCTCGGCGCTCTTGGCATCGAGTACGTGGACGGGCATGTCCACCATCCCCGCCGCCTGCAGGGCCGAGTCGTAGGTGCCGCTGAACTTGCTCGAGAGCGTGAGCACCAGGATGTCGTCGTAGTCGGAGAGCGCCTCGTAGGCCTCGACGAAGGCACCGGGGGAGGGTTGCGCCGTTGTCGGGAAGACGTCAGAGTCGCGCAGCCGCTCGTAGAACTCCTCGTTGGTCATGTCTACCTTGTCCGTGTACGCCTCGTCTTCACCGAAGTGGAAAGTGAGCGGGACCACCCTGACGTCGGGCCGCTCCAGCACACCAGGGGCGAGGCTCGTGGTCGAGTCGGTTACGACCGCCGTGGTCACTCGCCCACCATCTGTAGAGGATACAGCGGCTGTCCGCCGTCCCTCGCCTCGACCTCGAGGTCGTCGTCGAGATCTCTGATACCGTCGAGTATCCTTTCGAGCTCGGCCTCGGCCAGCTCTTCGCCCTTGAGTAGCGTCAAGACGTCGGCATCGTCGGCCATGATCTCTCTCGCGAGCACGAGTGCCGCCTCGTAGGCGCCGTCCTCGACGGCGATGAGGTCGCCGTGGAGGAACCCCAAGTAGGCCCCCTCGGGTACCTCGCGGTCGCCCACGCGGGCGTGGCGCACGGAACGCGTAACCTCGCCAACCCGCAGCGAGTCTGAGATCTCGCGCATCTCCTCGACCACCTCGTCGGGCTCGCCCTCACCGTCGTATCCGACCATCACTGCGAGTCCTGCAGCTATGTTCGTCGTCGGTACGACGTACGTCTTCGCCTCTACCAGCCCGCCCACTTGCGCGGCCGTGGGGACGATGTTCTTGTTGTTGGGAAGCAGCACGACTGCCTGGGCCCCTGTTCTTTCCACCGCCCCGGCGAGATCGGCTGCGCTCGGGTTCTCGCCCTGCCCGCCCTCGATCACGACTGCCCCCATCTGCTCGAAGAGGGCGCGGTTGCCCTCCCCGCGGCTCGCCGCCACTACGCCTAATCTGGCCGCATGCCTCTCTTCGGGCTCACGGGAGCGGATCTGGGCCTCCATGTCATCGACCTTCACGCCGGCCAGGCGGCCGAAGCGGCCCGCGTAGGAGAGGGCACCGCCAGGGTCCTGCGTGTGCACGTGGACCTTGACCACGTCGTCTTGGGCGACCACGAGGACGCTCCTGCCCGAGGCGTATACGTGCTCCTTGAACTCCTCCTCGTCGCCTTCGAAGCCGTCGACGAGGAACTCCGTGCAGTATCCCCAGGCCTCTTCCTGGGCGTGGATAGCCTCCAGGTCGGGCGCGTCGTCCTCGTCCGCTTGGGGAACCTCGATCTCCTGCCCACTGATGCAGGCGTACACGCCGTCGAGGACCACGGCAACAC
>DATDKO010000106.1:0-2995 GCA_036519935.1 Rubrobacter sp.
TTCCCTCCCGAACCGTTCGCCGAGGAGACGTACGATGCCGAAGAAACCAGGGTCCCCAGATGCGAGCACGACCACGGAGCCCTCACTAGCTTCGATCCGGGCGAGCGCCTCAGCGAGGTCTCTCCCTAAGACCACGGCACGGTCGCGGTCAACACCGAGCATCTCAAGGTGCCGCCCGCCGCCGGCGACGAGCGCCGCTTCCGCGAGCAGACGTTCCATCTCCTCGTCGAGAGGCCTACCATCGAGACCAACGACGGTTATGCGGCCCCGGCTCACGCGGGGCCCCACGCCGTCAGCGGCAGGGCGCCGGGACTGGCTCCCGCAGGTTCGAGGGTGTCGAAATCGACGAGGATGACGTGAACCTCTAGCTTACCTTCAGCATACTCGGCGAGATTCTCCGCGGCCTGTTCGCAGAGGAGGTCAGCTGCTCTGTCCAGGTGCGCAGACCGCCAGAGCTCGTAGGCGTGACGGGCTGTATTGGCGCCTTTGACCTCTTCAACCAACGCGGTAGAGCCCCCGGCTTCCGTGGTTATCTCCGCCAGCAGATCGTTGTCCACTTTCGAGCGGGTCCAGTGGGTCATCATGACTCCGGCGGCGAGCTTGGAGATCTTACCCGCCATCCCGACGAAGAAGCAGATCTCCAGGCTGTTCTCCACGGCCTTCTTTATTGCCTGCCCGGTGAAGTCCCCGACTTCTACGAAGTTCACCTCTTCGAGGTCAGGCAGGAGGAGCATCGCGGCCTTCTCGGTGAGGCCTCCTGTCGAGAGGACGAACGTCTTGTGGCCCTGCGCGCCCATGACGCCTAATGCCTGGACGACGCTCGCGGCCCAGGCTGCCGTCGAGAAGGGGCGCACGATGCCCGTGGTACCGAGGATGGAGATGCCGCCCACGATACCGAGGCGGGCGTTGGTCGTTTTCTCGGCCATCTTCTCGCCGCCTGGGACGCTTATGACGACGCGGACGCCGCGCTCGTCCGGGTCGAGGACTTCCTCTACGGAGTACGAGATCATTCGCCGCGGCACGGCGTTTATAGCAGGTCCTCCGACAGGGAGCCCGAGCCCGGGTTTGGTGACGATGCCCACACCATCGCCCCGGTCAAGCTCGAGCCCTTGCTCTTCCCGCCACGAGACGCGGGCGGTGAGGTGGGCGCCGTCGGTGACGTCGGGGTCGTCGCCGGCGTCCTTGACGACGACGGCCTCGGCCCATGAGTCGCCGAGATCACACCGCTGCACATCGAACTCGAAGCGTCGCTCCCGGCCTTTCCCTGGCAGCTTCACGTCGACGCGGGCCTGCGGCCTGCCGGCCGCGAGCGCGCTGGCCGCGGCCTTGGCTGCTGCGGCAGCGCAGGTACCCGTGGTCCAGCCTGTCCTGAGTTTCTGGCCCTTGACCTTCTCCATGCTCGGGGGCATGGAAGGCTCGCGGAGCTTACGTGGCGGCATCTACTCCCTTCTCAGCAGGGTTCGCCCGACGGAACATGTGCGAGAACGCGGGGCTGTAGAGATGAGAGCGCGTCCCTCCGGCCCCGAGCCCGGGACCGACCAGTATGAGCGCCTGCCTGGTGAAGCCGGCCTCCCGCACTCTGTCGGCGAGGTCTTCCAGGCGACACTCGATGACTTCTTCGTCGGGCCAGCTCGCCCTGTAGACGACGGCACAAGGGGTCTCGGGAGCGTAGCCGCCTTCCAGGAGATCCTGCTGCAAGACGCGTGGCTTCGCTGCGGAGAGGAAGATCGCCATGGTCGTCCCGTGCTCCGCGAAGCTCCTTATGTCCTCGCCCTCGGGCATCGGGGTGCGGCTCGCGCGGCGAGTCAGGATCACAGACTGTGAGACCTCGGGCACGGTCAGCTCGCGTCCGATGGCCGCCGCGGCGGCGCCTAAAGACGAGACGCCTGGCACTATCTCCCAATCGAGCCCAATCTCGTCGCAGAGCTCGATCTGCTCCATCACAGCACCGTACAGGCTGGGGTCGCCCGAATGCACCCTGGCTACCTTCAGATCCTCTTCGACGGCCCGCTCGTAGAGCCCGCGCACACCTTCTAGAGGTAAGGTGGTCGACTCGACGATCTGGGCACCAGGTTGGGCGTATTGGAGGACGACATCCTGGACGAGGCTCCTGGCCCAGACCACCACGTCGGCCTCGCCGATGAGCCTGGCCCCCCTGACCGTCAGCAGGTCAGGCGCCCCAGGCCCAGCCCCGATAAACCACACCTTACCCAAGCTCCGAACTCCTCCCGCTAAAGATCACTGTGGAGAGATATGTCCCCTCTCGCCCTACCATCTCCAGGGCGGGCACGACTTCTTCGTCCTCGATCCCGAGCCTCGCCCCGTACACGGCGCCCTCCAACCGCCCTCCCTCCTCAGCGATCCGGAGCACCTCCCCGAGCCGGCTACCTCCCTTGTAGCAAACCACCGTCTCGAACCCGGCGAGCGCCTCCCTCAGGGACTCCTCCCCTGCCGTGAAAGGCAACAGCGCCAGCCTTTCGTCGCCTTCGAGGAGTACCGTCCTACTCCGCGAAGCCAGGTCCTGCAACGCCGTGATCCCTGGCACAGTCTCTACTTCCACGTCAGGTTCGATCTCCCGAACGGCACGTGCGAGGTAGGTGAAGGTCGAATACACGTTGGGGTCTCCGATCGTAGCGAACGCGCACGTTTTGCCGCTCCGCAGGTGCTTCGAGACTCTATGCGCCGCGTTGGTCCAGTTACGTTCCCTGGCCTCCGCGTCGTCCGAGAGGGCAAAGAGGAGGCGTCTGATGCGCCCTTCGTCCACATACTCGCGCACCGTGGCCTCGGCCCGCCCTACCTCGCCTGTGTCAGCCACGGGCACGAAGACCTCGTCCGCCTCCCTCAGCAAGCCCAGACCTTTGACGGTCAACAGTTCGGGGTCGCCGGGCCCTACTCCCACCCCGACGAGCCGCCCGCTCATACTCCGACCTCCGTCGCGCTCAGCGACGCCTCCAGCACCAGCCTACGCGGCAACTCGGGCACCGCTGCCCAGTGG
>DATDKO010000107.1:0-2546 GCA_036519935.1 Rubrobacter sp.
GGAGAGCCCCCTCGCCCTCACCCATGCCGGTAGCACCATCTGCGCGGTGGTGTTCAGGCTAGCCATCGTGGAGAGCCACGCCACACCGCCGACCAGCAGGGCAATCCCAACCGCGAATGGGTTCCGGACGAGCGCTAGGGCTCCGGTTGATGCCGCCAGGACGACTGAGGCCGCCCCGACGAGCAGGTTAGGCGACGCCATATGCTTGAACTGAGGAAGGAGCGCCGCCCCGGTCACCGCCCCCGCACCGAAACAGCCGAGAAGGAGGCCGTAACCCTCGGAGCCGAGACCGAGTTCTTGCCGAGCGACGAGCGGCAATAGCGCCAGTATCGCGCTACCTCCCACCATGAAGAGGCCCGCCCGGACGAGCACAGCTCTCAGGGCTGGCTCGTTGCGCACGTATCGCAGGCCCGCCCGCACCGCCCCCGGCAGGCGTTCCGTCAGCTCGGCGTCGAGCGGCGATCCTTGCCACCGTGAGAAGACGAACAATGCGAAGAGGAAAGAGACCGCGTTGATCAGGAATGTCGCGGCTGGTCCCGTCGCGGCGATGACGAAGCCACCTATCGCCGGGCCAATGGCTCGCGAGAGGTTTATGTTGACACCCCCGAGGGCTATCGCCTGGGGCAGCTCGCTCCTGGGCACGACGTCGGGCTGGATCGACTGCCACGTCGGCAGGTTCACTGCCAGCCCCAAACCGAGCGCGAAGGTGAGCACCAGGAGCAGTGCGGGCGTCATGGCGCCTATCCAGGTCAGAACCGCGAGCACTAGGGCAACCAAGAACATCCAGCCCTGCGCGGCCATAAGCAGCTTTCGCCGGTCCACGATGTCCGCTAGAGCGCCCGCCGGCAAAGCCGCGACTAGGAAGGGCAAACTGGTCGCGGTTTGCACCAGCGCCACGAGAGTCGGAGAAGGAGAGAGCGAGGTCATAAGCCACGCTGCGCCAACGTTCTGCATCCAGGTGCCGACGTTGGCCGCGACAGAGGCAATCCAAAGGGCTCTAAAGACCGGGTGGCGTAGTGGTCCCCAGGCTGGCGCTGGCGGGGCTTGGCCGCTAGTCACGGGTGGCTCCCGAGAGCCCGTACAAGTTGCCCCTGGCGAAGATGTCCAACGTCCAGCAAGTGGTCAATGGCCAGCGGGTCGAGAACATTATTGCTGGGAGCGGTCTGCTTTGAGGACTACCTTGATGTAGCCATCCTTTCGCTGGTCGAACTTCCTGTAGGCCTCTTCTACCTCCTCGAATGAGATGTGGTGGCTGACTACAAAGCTGGGCTTCGCCCGTCCGGAGACGATCATGTTTCTCAGATGGACGTTGTAGCGCTCGTCGTCGGTGCGTCCAAGGCCCACCCGTATCCCTTTGCGGAAAAGCGTTGCCCACGGTACGTCCAGGTGGCCACGCTTGCCGAGCTTCTGGGCTGCCTCGGGGTCGCGCCCCACGTACACTCCGGCTATACCTAAGGTGCCTGTAGGGTTTATGAGCCGGCACAGGTCTTCTATGACCTGGCTCGGATGCTCGCGGGCAGGTTCCTCACGGTCTCTGGCCTGAAAGCCCACACAATCGATGCCGCACATCACGCCCATCATCTTCTCATCTCCCTGCGCAAGCGAACCCATCAGGCGCGGGTTGCGCCGTCGCACCTCTATGATTTGCTCGACTGGATCCCCTTCTAAGAAGTTGATCGGAACGGCGCCGATCTCGCCCGCCTTCTCCAACCGCTCGGGGATCATGTCCACGACGTAGACTTCCGCTGCCCCCCGCAAGAGCGCGGAGTAGGCGGCCAACAGCCCTACCGCTCCCGCCCCGAAGATTGCTACCGTGGAGGTTGGGTACACACCCGCAAGCTCCGTGGCATGCCAGCCCGTGACCCACGCGTCGGCCAGAAGCACGAAGTCGTCTTCGAACTCATCGTGCGGCTCGCCGGGGAGCTTGACGCAGTTGACGTCGGCGAACGGTACCCGCAAGAGTTCGGCCTGGGCGCCGCGATAAGGACCCATCCCGGCGTAGCCGTAGGCTGCCCCGTAAGAGCCCGGGTTTACAGTGAGGCAGGAGGCGCTGCGACCACGTCGGCAGTTGAAGCAATAGCCGCAGTAGAGGTGGGTGGGCACCACTACCCTATCGCCCCTCTTCACACTCTTTACCGCCTCTCCTACCTCTTCGACCATGCCCAGCGGTTCATGGCCCAGGACCAGGCCAGGCTCGGCTCCGGCTCGTCCGTCGTACATGTGCAGGTCGCTGCCACACAAAGCGCTAGAAGTGACCCGCATCAAGACGTCGGTGGGCTCCTCTATATGGGCGTCCTCAACCTCCTCGATGGCAACCTTCTCGGCGCCCTCGTAGACGACCGCTCTCACAGCTACCTTACCTCCTCTATCCGCTTAGGACTTCTTGGTGCAGATCTTGCAGAGGGGATCGCAGAGTCGGAGATCTTGAGGGCGGTCTCTGAGGGAGGGGACGCACGGTTGGGCATGGCCACAACGCGCATCCCGGCGTGAGCGGAGAGGATGCCGCTGCTGGAGTCCTCACCTGCCGCGCAGGGTGCTGAAATCAC
>DATDKO010000108.1:0-2196 GCA_036519935.1 Rubrobacter sp.
AAGGGGTTGGCGAGGGTTACGTCTTCCCGGTGGGAGAACACCGCCTTATAGGGTTCGGGGTTGCCTTTTACGAACTCGGCCGTGGCGAGCTGATAGTGCTCGATCAGTTTGTCAACATCGTCTACGGCGGACATCTTCTAAAGATCACCTCCATGGTCGGGACGTACTCACTTACCTCGCCACACTGCGATCATCCTACGCTCTTGACCCGAGTGCGTGGAAGGTTAATTCTACGAACTTCGCCCTGAGTCGCCCTCGCCCTCCTCGCTCGCGGGAGACCGGTCGGCCCGGGACTCAGAGCGACACTGGTTCTCGCGCTGCTACCACCAGGCTGATCTCTCTGGCGGCGTGAAGGGCCTCCGGAACCAGGGAGAAGAGTTCGGGGGAGAGCTCTACGCAGCACGAGGGGGTTTCGGGGAACTCCATCCGTCGGAACAGGTCTTCCAGCGGGATGGTGCCCCTGCCGGGTGGGAGGTGCAGGTCTCCCAGCCCGTAGACGGTGTGCTCGGAGGCCTGCGGCTCCCCCGTAACGTTGGTCCTCTGCAGATTGTCGTGGAGGTGTACGTGGCGGACGAGGGACGCTGTAGTGCCGCACTCCTCTATAAAGTCGAAGCCGAAGAAGCCCGCAGCGAGGGCCGCGTGCCCCACGTCCAGGCAGATGCCGACCGCGGGATGGTCGACCGCGAAGATCTGCTCGGCCAGCTGCGAAGTCCAGACCGAGTAGTCGTAGATGGCGCCGCTCAGTATAGGCCGCTCGGGGTAGTAGTTCTCGACGGCGATGATCACGCCGAGCTCTCCAGCCAGATCTCCCGCCTCCCGCAGGGCGGACCGTTCGGCGGAGAGCTGATCCTGCATGCTATGCCTTGCGTCGCGCGCTGCCACGCGTTGGCCGGCGTGGCAGACCACCACCTCGGCGCCGATGCCCCTCGCGAACCGGAGGCTGGAGTTGAGGACGTCGCGCTGCAGGCCGTGGGTGCTCAAGTCCATGAGGTTGACCTCGAGCGGGGCGTGCACCGTGTACGCCAGCTCCGCCCCCAGCAGCAGCTCCCCAACCGTCCGCAGCCTGTTCGCATCCAGGCTACCGCCTAGGATGACCCCAAGGTTCTGGGGCCAGACCTCCACGAAATCCGGTCCGGCGCTCTTTAGCGTCTCGAGATCCTCGGCGAGCCCGCTGACGCCGTCTGTATACGGCCGGGACAGGTTGGTTCCCACGCTCCGAAAGGCCATACGGTTCCTTCCTCCCTTAGGGCCGCGCGCAGTATAGGCTCGACGAGTCTCCCTTAGGTGAAAAGAAGGTTAATGATGAGTAAAAGTTGGGTTTAACTGGCTCTGTCAGATGCGTCCATATACTCTTACGAGGAAAAGATGAGCCGAGGGGGAAAGGTCGAATTGAGCAGCTACGAGGACTACACGCGCAAATCCGGCAACTACGACAAGACCAGGGAGCCTGTAGGGACCGAGATCCTCGTCGGGTGCTTCGCCCATGCGCCCGTACCATTGGACCGGACGGTGGTGCTTGACGCCGGGTGCGGCACCGGCAGCTACTCCGACGCGCTGC
Source organism: Rubrobacter sp. (assembly GCA_036519935.1). Classification (GTDB taxonomy): domain Bacteria; phylum Actinomycetota; class Rubrobacteria; order Rubrobacterales; family Rubrobacteraceae; genus Rubrobacter_D. The sequence goes on from DATDKO010000108.1 coordinate 1,559, forward strand.
TCGGTTACGTCGGCCGGATCGAGGCAGTTGACCTCAACCCCGGCATGCTTGAGGTCGCCGCGCGTAAGCTGGCGTGGGCCGGAGACCGCATCTCTTTTCACTCCTCCAGGATCGAGGAGCTGCCCTTCGAGGACGCGACCCTGGACGGAGTGATGATCAACCAGGTACTACACCATCTGCCTGACGATGCCTCAGAAGGGTTCCCAGCCCACCGCCTGGCCTTCCAAGAATTTGCCAGGGTTCTGAAGTCAGGCGGTATCCTCACGGTCAGCACCTGCTCGCAAGAGCAACTGCGCCACGGCTACTGGCATTACAACCTTATTCCGGAGGCCGCCGATGCTCTCCGACACCGCTACGTACCCCTCGACGAGCTGCTGGAAATCCTCGACGATTGCGGTTTCACACACAGGGGGAGCTTCGCGCCCACCGACGCCACGGTCCAGGGCGAGTCTTACTTTGATCCTCGCGGTCCCCTGAGCAAAGAGTGGCGCGACGGGGACTCGGTCTGGTCGCTGGTCGCCGGAGATCGCCTGGACCGCGCCCTCTCCCGGCTCCGTAAGCTGGACCAGCGAGGAGAGCTAGAAACCTATGTGGCGCGCAACGACGCCCTGCGCAGCCACATCGGCCAGGCAACCATC
>DATDKO010000109.1:0-2851 GCA_036519935.1 Rubrobacter sp.
CTTCGGTCTATTCCCTTATGAGAGGGAAGCCCTCGTAGAGCGCGGGGAGCTCGTACCTGCCTTGTGGATACACCCCATCGAGGACATGAGCGAGTAGCCGCTTGTAGCGAGCTTGACGGCGCTTGATGGCCCGAGGACGGGGGACACAGCCAAGCAAGGGTAAGATATGCGCGGTGTCGGAAGGTAGAGGTCGTCCGCAAGAAGTCGAAGGAGCATGGATGGATAGCCAACAGGCGAGTAGCGGAGAACACCCCAAGATAATCGGCCCACCCACCCCCGAGCACAAACTGCAGACAATCCTCGAGACCGTCGGAAAAACAGTAGCGGCCATAGAGTACGGAGAGGTCGAGTCGCGCCGGGGGATGCACGCTGCGGAGGCTGTGGTTTTCCACTTTAGTGACGGCACTGCCCTCTCCATCGAGATTGGCTCCAACGCCAGGGACCTCTCCACGACCCGAGACCTCACCCCGCCAGATGTTCACACAAACCTGAGGCCTTTTTGGTCACACCGTGCGCGTCCACACGACTGACACGTACGCCACGGGCGCGAGGATGATTAGGACGAACCCGGCGGCCGTAGAGCAGGATTCGCCGTGCAAGCCCCTTGGAGTGGCCGCCGGGCACCCTCCGCGGTAGCAGTGGGCGATGAACCGCCGATGAATTCCCACGAGACGCGCGAGGCTGTCGGCTCCCGGCCTGCTCGGGCTGCCTGGTCAGCCGCCTCACAGAAGGGCGAGTAAAGGGTAAGATGCATACTGTTAGCGAGCTGGCCAAGGAGGATTGATGGAGGACGTTACCGTCGTGTTCACCAACGGCAACATCGTGAACTTTGCTGCTCAGGAGTTTGACGTAGACTTGGTGGAAGACCGCAATCTCATCAACAAGTACCCTTACAAGGATGCCCAGGGCCAAGATTCGCTCATACACTTGAAACCAAATCATGTGGCGGGCATCTTTATCACGCGGTCTCCAGGCGGCGACGAACGGGCGATCACGTACACGGTGGCTCGGTCGAACTGACCCACTCCGCCTCTAGTCGGCCCGACGAGAGCTCCGAGGATGGCTTCTAAGGGCTTTCGGTCCTCTCCTGTTACCAGATGCTTGCCGGGATGTTGCACGCCTGTAACCTACGGGCGTACTGCAACGTGTAGCCTGTTAGTGATGCAGCAGACTCGAAACAACAAAGACTTCAAGGGTGGTCGGTACGCCCGTACTGAGGACGAACTTTACAAGAAGGCCCTCACACTCCTCGAGAAGTGCAAGATCGAAACCCAGTATTCGGGCCGGGAGATACCGGAGTTGGACTACACCGCCGCCTGACACCTTTTCCGCCCGGTTCCTACGCATAGACGCAAGTCCCCCCGTGAGTGCTTATTTGTTCCTTGCTCCTCGCTGGGCTTTTTCTCTTCTCCAGCCGTGCGAGGTTGACGTCTAAGGGCTTTCGGCCACGGTCCTAATGGTCTAGTATCCCCTCGTGGGAGAGAACAGCACACGCGGAGACAACGCGGCATCTAACCGCGAGACTACCGCGCACGCCGGGTGGGTTACTACGCAGGTTGCGGCAAGGTCATTAGACATATCACCGCGCACTGTCCGTTGGCACATCGAGCAAGGGCACATTGAAGCTAAACCCCAAGGTGAAGGCGTTAGGCGAAGCTGGCTTGTCTCCATAGACAGCCTGCAAGCGTTTAGAGATGCGCGGCAGCGGCAGAGGCAATCTCCGGGAGGATACCGCGAAGAACAACAGAGCGCGGAAATTGCCGCACAACCCCTCGGCAACCCTATCCGCGAACTTGCCGACCGTCTGGTGGAGGAGGCGTCCAGAGCGTCGGAGTTTCGTGTTCGCTTGGAGATCTCTGAAAAGGCCGAGTCCACGCTGCGGGAGGAACTGGCAGAAGAGCGGCGCCGGCGGGAAAAGGCCGAGCGGGAGCGCGACGACCTACGTCGAGAACTGTACACCCTCAGAGAGCCGCGAGAATCGCCTCAGACGGTCGAGGAGCCGGAGAGGGCAGAACCACGCTCCAGCTCGGGGGAGGCTCAGGAGGGCGCACGGAGGCCCTGGTGGCGCAGGGTATTCGGTAGCTGAAGTTCTGCTAATTACAGTTCTCCGAACTTCGCCTCAACGGAGTTCTCGGAAGTTCGCCTTCAGACGATGCCTATCGGGCGCAGCACCGTACCGGCGGCCGTGCCCTTGATCTTGTTGACCCCGAGGATGTAGGCAAACTTGTAGACCTGATCTTCTGCCAGGTGCTCCTGATTATGGTACTCGAGGATGTGCACGCCCTGCCGCGCGAGCAGGTAGATGTGGACCGGGTTGAAGCTGGTCCCGTTGTCGAGTTGCTCTTTGGGCGGAAGCACCTCTATGCCTGAGGTGTCGGTGCCGATGGCCAGGGCGCCCTTCTGCTCGACGAGCCACTTGGCTGCAGAGACCGTTAGTCCTGCTGTGTCAGGCTTGGCAACCTCGTCGTTGTTGGCACCCACACCGCTGCCGTCTAGCCACACGCCCCCTGTCCCGGTGCGGACGAGGACGACGTCGAGGGGGTCTATATCCACGCCCTGTTTGTCGAGGGCCTTCTGGAGCTGATCCGGTTCAATTGCGAAGCTCTCGGGCAGCGGGTCCTTTCCCTCGCTGGCGGCCACGTCGATCATGGTAGCCGGGGCTACTATCGGGGGAATGGTGTCGGCGCCGAGCTTCAGGAGCCCGAAGTCGCACTGGATATCCTCCGAGCGGTAGCCATTGTAGGCGCGAGGGGGATCCCCCTCGTAGATGTGGCCGAAAGAGTCGATCTGGGTGGCGACGTTGTCGCTTATGAACAGGGCGTTGCTCGCCCACGTAGTGTTCAGCGAGTTA
>DATDKO010000110.1:0-3135 GCA_036519935.1 Rubrobacter sp.
TTCTCGGATCGCGGGTCAACAGACTCGCCATCAGGCGTCGCAGGGATGGGGCGGGCTCGGTGTTCTGGGGCCGCAGCGCCGAGGTAGTGATGCGCTATCCTCTCGCCGTGATCCTGCTCGCGGCCGCGATCCTTGGCACACTGCTCTACCCGGTCGGCCACATGAAGGTCGGCATCCCCGAGGCGACCGTCTTGCCACAAGAGTACGAATCCCGAGCCGGAGACGACATCCTGAAGAGGAACTTCGAGTACGCTGCACTCAACCCGATGGAGATCGTCGCCACCTTGGAGGATGACCCACTCAGCGCCCGCGGTCTCTCCGACACGAGAGAGCTCGGCGAGAGCATCAGCGGCGCAGACGGTGTCTCCCGCGTCGAGAGCGTCTACACGATAGCAGCAGCGGCTGCGGAGGACTACGCGGGGCGCGTCGCCGACGTCCGCAAGCGGGCGCGGAAGGAGGCCGCAGCAAAGGTGGACGGGCTCGTGCAGCAGCAGATCGAAGAGCAGACGCAGAACGAGACAGAGAGAGCTGTGAACGAGCAACTCTCGCAGACAGAGGCTACCTACGGCGATGTCCCGCCAGGGACCGAGGAGCGGCTGCGGGCAGATATCCGGCCGCGGGTGGAGCGCGAGGTGCGCGCCTCGGAGGGCCGTATAAGGGATGAGGTCGAGCGCCGCCTGGCCGAAGAGGTAGACCGCAAGGTGCCGGACTTGCCCGAAGGGATCTCGGCCGGCGGTAAGGTTACGCCAGAGGGTGTTGCGAATTTCCTGAACTTGCCCACGGCCAGGCAATCCGAGGACCTGCAGGACACCCTTGACACATACGTGGCGGGAAATAGAACGCTGCTGCGGGGGGTGACCGAGGCGAACCCCTACACGCAGGACGCCTACGGCACGGTCGATGCCGTGCGCGCAGTCCAGCCGCCGGACGGAACGAGCTTCCTCGTTGGGGGGCTCTCCGCCGGCCAGAAGGACTTCATTTCCAGCCTGTACGGCAAGGCGCCCTTCGCCGCCGCCTTCGTTATCGGGGTGACGTACCTGATCCTGCTGATAACATTCCGCTCCGTTTTCATCCCGCTGAAGGCGGTCATCGTCAACATCCTGAGCCTTACGGCGAGCTTCGGGACTATGGTCTTCGTCTTCCAGGACGGCCATCTCTCCGGTCTCCTCGACTTCACGCCTCTAGGCTTCGTGGACGCGACGCTCCCCATCCTGATGTTTTGTACGATCTTCGGGGTCTCGATGGACTATGAAGTATTTCTCCTCTCCCGCATCAGGGAGGCCTACGAGAACGGCGACTCCAACACCGCCAGTGTCTCCAAGGGTCTGGTTGCGACTGCGGGTATCATCACCTCGGCCGCCGCGATCATCATAGTGGTTACCGGGGCTTTCGCTCTAACGGGTATCGTCCTGACCAAAGCAATCGGCCTTGGCCTCGCCGTCGCCGTGCTCGTTGACGCGACGATCATCCGTATCCTCCTCGTCCCCGCCACCATGCGTATCCTGGGCGATTGGAACTGGTGGCCAGGAAGACGCAAGGTTACCTTCGGGGCTGGCCCGAAAGTTCGCGCCAGGGACTGACCGCCGGATAGAGGAATCCCCGAAAATCTTCGAACGCGACGAGTCCCCGAGATAAGATCGATTCTTGATCTTGCTGTGTAACGGGGATAGACTGTGGCTGATGTTGGATTTGGAGCGGATACTCAAGGACAGGGGCTACCGGCTAACCAACCAGCGGCGGATCATCGCACATGAGCTGGAGGGGGAGCGACACCTTTCGGCGGAGGAGATCTACGACCGGGTCAAGGGTGGGCATCCCGAGCTTGGCCTCTCCACGGTGTACCGGACGCTCGACCTCTTGACCGAGCTGGGCATCGTGCGCAAGGATGACTTCGGAGAGGGTTACTCGCGTTACGAGCTGGCGACGGAGCGGATGCACCATCACGCGCGCTGCGAGCAGTGCGGCAACGTCATCGAGTTCAACGAAGAGCTGATGGAGTATCTGGCCCTACAGGTCGAGCGGGAGACCGGTTTCGTCACGGATTGGCACGAGATCACCCTGTACGGTCGCTGCGCCGATTGCGCGGTCTCTTAAACCTCGAACTCCAGACCGTCCTCGGCAACGAGTATCTCGCCTTCGAAACACCTTCCCACTTCGGTGACGAGATCCAGATCTTCCGCCGCCGGGTAGATATGGGTGAGGACGACACGACGTACGCCTGCCTCGCTAGCGATGCGTGCTACGCCTGAAGGCGTCAGGTGGCCGGGGACGGGGGCTTCGTCGGGGAAGGAACACTCGATCAGGAGTGTATCGGCGCCACGCGACAGTTCGACCAAGGTCTGACTGTACTGGGTGTCGCCCGTGTATATGAACGCGCCGCCTTCGGCATCCAGCCTGTAGGCGATGCTCTCGCTGCGGTGCTCCGCCGATGCCCACGAGAGCCGGCATCCGGTGAGGTCGATGGGGGATGGGCATTCTTGGGGTAGCTCCGAGACGAGCGTGGCGTAGTCGCCGGTCAACCACTCTCCCCAGACTTCCATCACGGAACCCCAGAACCGGAGGAAAGGCTCGGGACCGGTCAAGTAGAGGGGCAGGGCACGTTTCTCGGGTGCGCCGTAGTTGATGGCGAAGAGGAGGGGAACGACGTCTACCGTATGGTCTGGGTGGAAATGCGTAAAGAAGATGCGGTCTACGGCGAGGGGATCGAGGCCCGACCTGAGCATGCCGCGGAACGCACCCGAGCCGAGGTCGAAGACGAGCATCTGCCCACCGGCGCGCACCACGACGCAGCTCTGGCGCCTCTCCAGGCGAGGAACTACCGTGCCTGATCCTACGACGGTGATCTTCACGTGTGTAGCCTCCCTTCGGTCGGCTTAGCATGTCAGCTAGTCAGCATGCTCCGGCCTTCGGCCTTCGCTCGTCAGCATTTCAGCTTGTTGGCTCGTGTCTCCGGGCGTTGGCGGCGCGGCCTCCAGGTAGGGGCTCTGGGCCATCAGGTTCGGGTGCTACCTTGCGGTGTGTTCACTGCTGATGGCTGATAGCTTTCAAACGTCCATGCGAGTCCGGCGATGCCGAGCAGGGCGCCGCCGATGATGTCCGAGGGCCAGTGTGTTCCTAGGTAGACCCTGCTCGTGG
>DATDKO010000111.1:0-4648 GCA_036519935.1 Rubrobacter sp.
CGGGGCATGGTTGATGGTGTAGGCACGCTCGTACTGGAGAAGGACGATGGGTAGGCTGGATCCTGTAACCCTCTCGGTTTTGGCCAGCGCTCTGGCCGGCATCGCCGAGGAGATGGGGGCTGTCCTGATCCGGGGCTCCTACTCATCGAACATCAAGGAGCGGCGTGACTGCTCGACGGCGCTCTTCGACGCGAAGGGGCGTATGGTCGCCCAGGCCGAGCACATCCCCGTCCACCTCGGCGCGATGCCTGAAGCGGTCGCGGCGATCATGCGCCGCGACCCTGAGCCTGGCGACGTCTTCGCCATCAACGACCCTTACTCTGGCGGCACGCACCTTCCCGACATTACGCTCGTCTCGCTGGTCGCCCTTGAGGGTGAGATCCTGGGCTACGCCGTTACCCGTGCCCATCACTCGGACGTTGGCGGGATGCGTCCCGGCTCCGCGCCGAGCGACTCGCGTGAGATCTACCAGGAAGGCATCATCATTCCTCCAATTCGTCTGGTGCGGGACGGTAAATACGTCGACGACGTGCTCGACCTCCTGCTCGCCAACGTCCGCACGCCGGCTATAAGGCGCGGCGACCTCAGGGCGCAGATAGCGGCGAACCAGATCGCGGAAGAACGTATCGGTGAGCTCATAGAACGTCGCGGCAAGGAGACCGTGCTCGCCTCCTTCGACGAGGTCATCTCCTACACAGAAAGGCGTACCCGCGAGGTCGTCCGCAATCTGCCAGACGGCGAATACTCGGCGGAGGACTTCATGGAGGGCGACGGAACGGTGGACGAGGACATCCCCATCCGGGCGAAGGTGCGCATCAAAGACGACTCGATGAGCATAGACTTCTCAGGGACCGCGGACGCCGTCAGGGGCAACGTGAACTGCCCGCTCGCAGTGACGCGCTCGGCCTGCTACTTCGCCCTGCGCGTAGTGCTTCCCGGCGACGTTCCGGCCAACGCCGGCACCTACGCCCCGCTCGACATAGAGGCCCCCGATGGCAGCCTGGTGAACGCGCGGAGCCCCTCGGCCGTCGTGGCCGGGAACGTCGAGACGAGCAGCCGCATAGCGGACACCGTTCTCTCGGCCCTCTCGGGTGCGACAATGCTTCCGGCGCAAGGCCAGGGGACGATGAACAACCTGGTTATCGGCGGTCCTGGTTGGACATACTACGAGACCATCGGCGGCGGCCAGGGTGCGAGCCAAAGGGGTCCTGGCCCCTCAGGCGTCCACGTCGGCATGAGTAATACGCTCAACACCCCTATCGAGGCCTTCGAGATAGAGTATCCGATGCGCGTCGAGCGCTACGAGCTGCTCTACGGCTCGGGCGGGGACGGCGAGCACCGGGGCGGCGACGGCATCGTACGCGCCGTGCGAGTCCTCGAACCCGCCAGCCTCTCCCTGCTCACCGACCGCAGGCGCCACGGGCCACGCGGAGCCTGCGGCGGCGAACCTGGCAGGGTCGGCCGCAACCTCTTGGGCGGCGAGGAGTTGCCACCGAAGGTCAGCAGGGAGATGGAGGAAGGAGACGTGGTTACCGTCGAGACACCCGGTGGTGGCGGTTACGGGCATGCCGGCGGGGGCACTTAGCTGCTAACCTCTTACCGTGGTCTACCTACCGGAGGGAGCACGCAGGATGAACGGTGTAGTGGAGGGGATCTACGTTACAGGGAAAGGCAGCGCGGCCATGGGGCGCGTGGAGGAGGTCAGAACCGTCGCGGGGTGTGGCATCGAGGGGGATCGCTACTGCGCGGGGACAGGGTACTGGACGCGTTATGGAGACGTCTGTGAGGTGACCCTGATCGAGGGCGAGGACCTCGACTACATCGAGAACGAGCTGGGCATCAGCGTCAAGAACGGCGAGCACAGGCGCAACATAATCACCCGGGGCATAAGGCTAGGCGACCTGCGCAGGAAGAAGTTCCACGTCGGGGAGACCGTGCTCGAGTACGACCGGCCACGTCCGCCCTGCAGGCACGTACAGGACCTGAGCGAGCCCGGGATGACGCGGGCCCTCAGGGGTCGAGGCGGCATCTGCGCCAGGGTCGTCCAGGCCGGCAGCATCAAGGTGCGGGACACCATCGAGATAGAGTAGCGTTCACTGGGGGCAAAGCTTGGTGGGGTTAGGAACGAGACACCCGCTGCCAGGAACTGGTCTCTCGTATTCGAACCAGTAGTCGATCCACACGCGGCGCATGAGGTCATCCTCGCTTATGGGCAGCGCCAGGACCAGCGGGAGGAAGAACACGGTCAGGGCCACGGCGCAGGCCGTAAAGCCGACGACTACCCAGGGCCCCCACCGCGAACGATTCCAGATCTTGCACATCCAGTAGGCCAGCGCCAGGATGGCGAAGGGGTAGATGGGCAGGTAATTGTAGATGTACGGAATCCTGGTGCCGGCCACCCAGGGCGCCAGTAGGAACACGTAGCCGAGCACGATCGGTATGATCGGGTCGTCCGCCGAGAGCTTTCTGGCTAGGGCTTTACGCGCTATCTCGAAGATGCTAACAACCACGGCCAGCGTGCTGCTCCACCAGATCAAAGGGTTGCCGATCGCGACGATTACCTGATAGAGCCCCTCTGCGTTCGTCCCGTAGAAAAAGCGTATAGGCCGCAGCATGATCGGCCAGCTCCACCAGGGCGATCCCCAGGTGTGAGGAATGACGGCGGTGACCTTGCGCGCGGCATCGACGTGCCAGTCCCAAACCCACACCCATGCTTCGATGGGGTTCGTGGTGATGGTAATGAGCGCCCCGACGAAGACCACGACGACGTAGACGACAGCGGAGATCCAGAGCCCCCCCAGAAACGGTCGCAGCAGCCCCTTGCGCCAGAGGACGTAGCCAATGGGCACGGCAACAGGGAAGGCTGCCCACTTGACGGCGATAGCCAGGCCTAGCAGCACGGAAGAGAAGATCACCTGCCTGTCACTCTCGGCTCGCAGCGCCGCAAGAAAGGCAGCGAGCACGAAGAAAACAACGAAGATATCCATGACCCCGGTCCTGGAATGGACTATGAATATCGTCTCGGCGGCGAAGAAGGCGGCCAGCAGCATGGCGCCAACCCTCTCCCTGAGGCAATACCAGCCGAGGAGGCCGGCGAGCGGTAATAGGGCCAGGCCGAACAACGTAGGCATGATCCTCCACCCCAGGGCCTCGTTGCCCAACAGGGAGATGCCGACGGCTATGATGAACTTACCCAAGGGCGGATGCAGGTCGAACTGGTAGACACCTTGCAAGTACTTGTTGGCCATGGCCGGGAAGTACCTCTCGTCCCACAGGATATCGGGGGGGAAGCCAAGATGGTACAACCTGGCCCACACCCCAAGCGCGACCGCGCAGATGCTGATGAGCAGCATCGAGCGGTAGGCCCAAGACCTATCGTGGCTCAGGAAGGACTTCACAAGAGGGACGTTACTAGGTTTCGCGAACGTTTGTAAAGCAGCGGCAGAGATACACCTCAGATGGGTTTGCGTAACAGTGCCACCAGCACGGGATCACTCGCCGGTCGAACTGGCGGCGAGGTCAGTAAGGCTGGACATGGCAGAGCTCGTCGCCGGGTAGAGCGAGCGGTAGATCTCATAGTGCTCTTCGTATATCTTCGCCCGCTCTGTATCGGGCTCGGTGATCTCCTCTCGCAGTCTCACGACGGAAGTCGCCTCGTCCAGGCTGGCGTAGGTGCCTGAAGCCACTCCGGCCAGGAGTGCGGCGCCGTAGGCCGGTCCCTCGTCGGCGACGGTCCTGCGTATGGGGGTGCCGTAGATGTCTGCCTGGAGCTGTCGCCACAGCTTGCTCCTCGCCCCGCCCCCGGTGGCCCTCACGTCCTCGACGGATACGCCGAGCCCGCGCATGATCTCCAGTGAGTCGCGCAGGGAGAAGATCACACCCTCCATCACGGCGCGGGTCATGTGCCCGGCTCCGTGACGGGACGTGAGACCGAAGAAAGCTCCCCTGGCTTTGGGGTCGAGGTGAGGCGTCCGCTCGCCCGAAAGGTAGGGCAAAAAGACGAGCCCTTCTGAGCCCGGCCTGACGCCCGAAGCAGCCTCGATCAACTCGTCGTAGTCCCCCCCGAGCGTCTCGCGCCACCAGGATAGGGACCCTCCCGCCGAGAGCGTTACGCCCATGAGGTGGTAGGCGCCCGGCACGGCGTGGCAGAACGCGTGCAGGCGCCCCGAGGGGTCGGGGTTGAAGTCGCTGGCGTGGGCGAAGAGCACGCCGCTCGTACCGACGGAAGAGTTGACGAGCCCGGGGCCAATGATGCCCGTCCCGACGGCCGCCGCTGCGTTATCCCCACCGCCCGCAGCCACGGGGATGCCCTGCGGCAGACCGAGCTCATCGGCCAAGCCCCCGCGAAGGACACCCGTGCTCTCGGGGCCTTCGTAGACTTCGGGCATCCACTCCTGAGGTATCTCTAGGGCGTCCAGGATCTCACCCGACCAGTCGCGGGCCCGCATGTCCAGTAACAGGGTGCCCGCCGCGTCCGAGGCGTCCGAGGCGTACTCGCCCGTGAGCTGGAGCCTCACGTAGTCCTTGGGCAGGAGCACGCGGGAGATCCGCCCGAAGTTATGCGGCTCTTCTTCTCTTAGCCAGACGATCTTCGGTGCCTGGAATCCTGTGAGGGCCGGGTTGCCGGAGATGGAGATCAGACGCTCCT
>DATDKO010000112.1:0-11765 GCA_036519935.1 Rubrobacter sp.
TTCACGATGGCCGGGGATTATACCCTGTTCTAAACTATCTCCGTAAGAAAGACCGCGACAGAGAGGAGCCCGGGCATGGCCGAGGTCACCTTCGACTACCAGAACCTCATCGAGGTGGAGGGCGGTCTGCAGAGCGGGGAGCTGAATGAGCTAGAACCCCGTTTGCGTGAGGCGGCGGACGGGCTTCTCGGGGACCCGCCTGGCTTTATGCGGTTGCCGAAGACCGGCGAGTACGCTGAGGCTTCGGCACGCGCAGCCGAGGAGATCCGGACCTCGCGCGCGACGGACTTTATTCACGTCGGCATCGGGGGTTCGGCCCTCGGTCCGATGGCTTTGCACAAAGCGTTGAGCCATCCCTATTACAACGCGCTCCCTGGCGAAGAACGCAGCGGCCCACGCCTGCACTTCGCGGAGAACACCGATTCAGCGACGCTCTCCGCCATCCTCGATGTCGCTGACCCCGAAGGAACCTGGGTCAACGTCGTTACCAAGTCAGGGTCGACGGCGGAGACGATGGCGAACTTCCTCGTGATCCGGGGCTTCCTCGTAGACTCTTTGGGAGACTTCGGATTCCGGGAACGCACGATCGCCACGACGGACCCCGAAGAAGGATTCCTGAAGCAGATAGCCGATCGGGAAGACTTCAAATTGCTCCCCATACCACCCGACGTGGGCGGCCGGTTCTCGGTTCTCACACCGGTAGGGCTGTTGCCCGCCGCCGTAATCGGGCTCGACGTAGACGCGCTACTCGCCGGTGCTTCGCAGTGTGTTGACGAGGTAAACGAGCAACACGCCGAGCACCCTGCGGTCGTAGGGGCTGCCATGCACTACCTCATGGACACCGCGAGGGGGCGCAACGTCAGGGTCATGATGACCTACGCCGACGTCCTGGAGCGGCTCGCAGCCTGGTTCGTCCAGCTCTGGGCAGAATCCCTGGGCAAAGACGGCAAAGGCTCTACGCCACACGGCGCGGTGGGCACCACAGATCAGCACTCGCAGGTCCAGCTCTACATGCAGGGTCCGCAGGACAAGGTGATCGAGATCGTCGAGGTCGAGAACCATCCGCGCGACCTACAGATACCAGAGGCCTACAGAGATCTCGAAGGCGTCGGATACCTCGGAGGACACACTATGGCAGAGCTCCTGAACGTCGAGTGTGACGCCACCAGGCGGGCCCTCACCGAAGCCGGACGCCCCAACTGCACGATAAGACTCGGCGAGCCAAACGAAGAGAACCTCGGCTACCTGCTGCAGGCGCTCGAAGTGCAGACCGCCATCGCCGGAGCCCTTTACGGCGTCAACGCCTTCGACCAGCCCGGCGTCGAGGCCGGAAAGCAGATCACATACAAGAGGATGGGGAGGCCGGGGTATTAGAGCAAGTCAGCACGCTCCGGCCTGCGGCCGTCGCTTGTCAGCACTTCAGCATGTCAGGTTAGCCACGCGCGAGACCTGGCTGAAAAGCCGCCTGGCGAAGCCTGGCGGCGTGCTGACATGCTGACAAGCGGAAGCGAAGCCGAAGCGTGCTGACTTGCTATTTTACCGCGATTCCGAACACCACGGGCGCGGCCCTGCCGTGGAGCGGCGATTCCTCCCTGTCCTGGACCACGCGCCAGAGAGCCGGATTCTTGTGCTGCAGTTCGCCGAAGGCGTGGTTCCTCTCGACGTCGTCGGCCAGGAGTACGCCCCCGTTCCGAAGATGAGGCCACACGGTATCGAACTCGCGGCGCATGTTCCTGCGGGTGTGCAGGCTGTCGTGTACGAAGAGGTCTATCGTGCGGATCTCTCGGAGGAGCCGAGGCAGAACCCTTGCGCTGGACCCCCGGTGCAGCCTCCAGCGCTCTTTGCGCGCTTCTGGTACGGCTGTGCCCCAGAACCTCTCATATTCGCTCCTCAGGGGTGGCAGGTCTACGCTGTGGAGTGTGCCGCGGCCGTTCACCTCGAGAGCTCTCAGGATAAAGACCGAGCTCACACCGTAAGCCACGCCGGTCTCCAGCACTACGGAAGGCGAGATCAGACGGCACAAAAGGTAACCAAGACGGGCGAACCTGGAGTCTGCGGCCCAACGCGGGCTGAACGGATCCCTGGCGCTGATGTCCTCCAGGAACCGGCGCGTGTCCTCTTCTACCTCCTTGAGGGCCGGTTCGTCGAGGATCTCGGTTACGCGACCCAGGTGTTCCTCGATATCCTTGAGCACACCCTGCCACTTTGCGGTCTCATAGGCCGGTGAGCTTCTCCATATCCGTTCCAGGCCGAGGTCAGCATAACCTGCCACCCTGTCGCGAAACTCCCGGGGCCGCTGGGGGAGCAGGAGAGCAAGGTTTATCAGCGGTTCGACCCTACGCATGGCTCACGGACGCTCCTTCGGCACTCCACGCTCGGAGGTCAGAGTATAATGGGACTTGCGCCAGCGTAAGCGAACGAAGGGTTTGCCCCATTATGAAGTGGCTCAAGGTCTATGGTCTTCCAAAGCTCCCGCTGTTTCTGGCGAGGTGGGCGATGAAACTCGGGTTGCCTGGGCCGACGTGGTACAAGTGGAAGGCCGCCTCGGCCGGGACCGGCGTCATCCTGGACGAGATGATCCGGGCCGCCGACGACCTGGGCTACGACGGCCAGAAGGTGGGCAAGCTCGCCATGACCCGCATCGGGGAGAAGCAGGGTAGCGATCTGCGCGAGCAGCTCGGAGTGAAGACGATGAAGGACGCCGTCGACGTCGTAATGCTAGCCAATCGCTTTTTCGACATCGAGATCACACTGACCGAACAGGGCGACGGAACCTACGTCATAAACGCGGACCGTTGCCCGTGGTTCGGCGGGATGGGCAACGAAGGCGTCCCAGGCTGGGACGTGAAGCCCTGCGCCGCTTTCTCCACCTACGAAAAAGCAATGGTCCAGGCCATAAACCCCAACGTGAAGCTCTCCTATTCCGAGAAGCGGACCACAGGCGGCCATACCTGCCGCGGCGTCTACCAGTACCGCGACGCAGAGCTCGGCGACGGACCCGCAGAGGGCGTTCAGCCCGAGATGGTCAGCATCGGCAATAAGCCGAAGGCGTAAGATGTTCTGTGTCGCCGGTGGATTGCGCCGGCTACCTTACGGAGTAGTGGTAGCGTGTCAGCAGCGGTAAGGTCAGCGCTGTAACGAGAGCCCTGTCGCGGGGTTTCATCTGTTTCTGCCACGCACGGTCCTGGCGTAGCTTGACGGTGCCAGTGTCGAAGCGGTTGGGGTTGCCGGAGACGGTGTGGCTTATACCCAGCTTGACGTCGCGCTCCCCCACCAGCGGCAACTCCGCGTCTTCCTCACCCGCGAGCTCCAGGATCTTCTCGAAGCTGCGACGAGGGTCGGTGACAAAATCCTCGTAGCGCAAGCGAAGGTACCTGGCGGGCATCTGGCGCCAGAGGGCCTCGATGGCGGTGTTCCAGGCGTCCCAGAGGACGGCGCTCTGCGTGGGGGTCTTCCGGTGCATGAACTCCCGCTCGTCGCTGTCGGGCTGGTGCTTCTTCTTCGCCCAAGAGTAGGCCGCGGCCCTGGGGTCTCGGATCAGGTGCAAAACCCGGAGGTCCACGCCGGGCACCATGCCGAGCGCGTAACCGTAGGCTGGCTCCTTGGAGGTGTCGACGACCACGCGGCTGTCCGACACCGACTGGATCGCCCGGTACAACCTGCCCGTGTTGTCCAGGAACTTGCCGAGACGGCCCATGATCTTCTGCCTCCCGCTCTCCGTCAGCATCATGGGAATGTGGCGGGTACGGGCGCCGGAGTACTGCAGCCGCATCATCTCGCGGGCCAGCTCTTCGCTCTGGCCGCCGAACTCTCCGTCGAAGACCGGGCCCCAGAACTCGCATTCCTGAGACGGCTTGCCACAGCCGCAGAGCCTGTTTTCGATCAGGGCGTGCTTCCAGATAAAGTTCAACTCACCCCCGGAGAAAAAGCCCTCGACCTGTCCAAGGGTGTTGGCCAGGATCGTGCTACCGCTCCGCCCGAGCCCGGCGACGTAGAGCACCTTGACAGGCCTTGCCGGGCCGCCGACCTTCACTCTCGATTTCCCTTTCGGAACCGCTTCGGCAGGGCTCGTTGCGCCACGTTCCAGAAAGTGCCGAGGAACTCCTTGTCCGTCTCGGAGAAGCCGAACAACCATAGGAGTCCGAAGAACAGCACGCCGAGGAAGCCGCCGAGCAGCATTATCGTGGGAACGGATACCGGTACCGGCAGGAAACCGAACATCGCCTCAAGTGGCAAGCTGACCTTCAACAAGTACGTCACGGCGGCAGAGATGGCGCCCGCTGTCAGGGGCTTCAGCCACATGATATTGAAAGGCCAGTATCCCAGCCGCCACTTCACGGCGGACATCGTTCCCGTGTTCTCCACGATAATCGCGGTAGCCATACCGAGGGCGGCTCCCAGAACCTCGAAGCGCGGGATGAGGATGAAGTTCACGACAACGCCCGTGATGGCGGCGACGGAGGTTGCGATCATGGCGAAGTTCTGGTTCTCGGTCATGGCGAGCATTCGCGGCGCAGGTCCGACGGAAGAGCTGTAGAGCTGAGCGACGGCGACGATGACGAGGGCCGTAACGCCAGCCCCGAACGCCTCCCCGAAAATCCCCATCACCTCGGGACCGAAGACCACGATCACGAGGAAGAGCGCGAACGCGCCCGTGAAGATCCAGCGCGACACGTCTTTGTAGAGCCTGCCCATCTCCCCCATGTTCTGCCTCGCGTAAAGGCCGGAGATGATGGGGGAGAAGATGCCACTAAAGGCGAAGCGCACCGCAGTCAGGAAAGTGGCCGTTCGCGCGGCGGCGTTGAAGATGCCGACCGGAGCCCCGGCGGCGAAGACGCCCAGGATCAGGATGGCGGAGAAGTTGTTGAGGTACTGGGCGCCCTGCGTAATGCTCATCGGGACAGAGACGCCGAAGAGGGCTTTGGTCTCGAAGGTGGTCTCGGCCCGGCGGTCGAAGAGCTGTGGGAAGAGCTTCCTGAGGTAGTAGAGCCCGACGAGTCCAGCCAGGAACATTGCGAGCGCGTAGGCGGCTATTACCCCGAAGATCTTGGCCCCGAGCACATAACATACACCGACGAAGACCAGGAACAGCCCGGGGCGCACGAGTTGCTGGATGTAGGCTGCGTACGTCACGGTCTGGAAACCCTGGGTGGCCCACGCGGTCATGCTCATGAACACGAAGAAAGGAAGCACGAACGCGAACCCGCGCAACACGCCCACCATCATGGCCCCGTTTTCTTTCAGCCAGCCGGAGTCGGCGATAAAGCCGGCCCCGAAGAACAACACGGCGGAGAGAACGACGCTCAACGCTATCGGGAAGAGCAGGGCCATCACTATGGTGCCGCGTACCCGCGAGGCATCCTGGTGCTCTCTGTAGTGGGCGACGTAGCGCACCACACCGTTCTCCATGCCGAACCGGGAGAGGATCTGTAGACCGTTGATCAGCGCGACACCCGCGGTATAGAAACCGTAGAACTGCGCGCCGAGCAAACGGGCTATGGCAACCTGGGTCACGTACCCGATAACACGCCCGACTCCCTGTCCGGCCGTGCTTATGCCGGCGCCGCGCGCGACTTTCGCGACGTAGGTGTCGTCGTCTTTGGGTCCGACCGGCTCATCTACCTGCTCCGCGGTAGGCTTGCCCTCGGAGATCTTCTCCTCGCGCCCGCGGTCTTGTTCTTTCTCGAAGTCCCGTCTCGAAGTCACGGCGACAGATTATAGAGGTTTTGGGCCTGACGGAAAGCCCCAGGCTCTTGTGAGGCATCAGATACGAGGGAGCGGACCTCCGGCGTCCTCGAGGATGTAATCATTGAACATCCGCTTCACGATGTCGGGATTGCCTCCAGCGATGTTCTTGTCCATGTCGGGATCGTTCCTGAGGTCGTAGAGCCGTGGGTCGGAGCGGTCGTTTACGCTGAACATGACGTACCTATCATCGCGGGCCCACACGTACTCGTTGTAGCCGAGCGTAAAGTGAGGGCGCTGCCCTGGCTCCGAGCCTTCGAGCAGGACGTTCAGGTCATCGCCGTCCATCTGTTTGAACGTCTGGAGGCCGAGGGCGCCGAGGATCGTTGGAGCCACGTCGTGGGTAGAGGCGAAGTAGTCGCTCTTCTGTCCGGCTCCCTTGCCCTCAGGATGCCTTATAAAGAACGGTATGTCCGTCAGCTCGGGCCAGAGCGCGCCGTACGGCTTGCCCGTGTAGCCGTGCTCGCCGAGGGCGACACCGTGATCGGCCAGAACGAGTAGCAGGGTGTCGTCCATGCGGCCCGTGGATTCCATCTTGTCGAGGAAGTGGCCGAACCAGCGGTCGACCATCGTCACCTCTCCCGAGTACAGAGCCTTCATCCTCTCCAATTCCCGGTCGTCGATCCAGTCCGAGACGCCGTAGTTGGGCACGGTGGGATCCCTGCCCTGGTAGCCTTCGCTGTAGGACTCGACGTACTCCTCGGGTGGATCCCACGGCTCGTGTGGGTCGAAGCTGTCTATAACCAGGAAGAAGGGCTCTCCATCTTCGGCCTGCTCCAGAAAGTCCATCCCTCTGGTGAAGAGCCGCGGGGCGAACCAGTCCTCCTCGGTCTTGCGGTCCCGCGTGTTGGCGAGGTGCTGGCGTACCTTGTCCACCATGTTGGCGTCGTTTCCAGGGACCGTCTTCTGCCTTATCTGCTCCTCGGGAACTCCCAGGTTGGGGCGGAAGCGGTCCCTCTCCTGACCACGGACCCACTCGAACACCCCGAAACCGCGCTGGAAGTTCATCGAGGGGTGAAACATGGGCTGGGTATCGGCGAACAACGTAGTGCTGTAGCCGGACGCAAACAGGGTCTCAGAGAGCGTCGTCTGCTGCTCCGGGATCGGCTGCCAGCCCGCCGGTTGGAAGGTCTCTCCAGGTAGCCTGACGATGTTTCTGAACGGCCAGGTCCTCATGCCGGTGTGGATCGCCCTGCGGGCACAGAGGGTCGGCAGCGACTCGGGGTAAGCCCTATCAAAGCGCAGGCTCTCCTTCGCCAGCGCGTCCAGGTTGGGGGTCTTTATAAGGTCGTTGCCGTAGACCCCGATGTGATCTTTCCTGAGGCTGTCCAGGATCACAAGTATGACGTTCACTTCTCGTACCCCCGTATGGCTAGGTAGCCGTAAGCTCGGGACGCCGCTATTCTAGACCAAATGTCAGCACGCGCCCTGTCGGGCGCTTGTCCTCATGAACCTGACCTCCGCCTTAGCTGTGCCTCGCGCGTAGCCGGGCGAGACCCGAACAGGAGAAGCTGACTAGCTGACAAGCGAGGACCTATAGGCCCGATGCGTGCTGACAAGGCGCGAAGCGCCGTGCTGACATGCTGAATCAGTACGCGCCCTCGCGGCGTAGAACGGCGCCGAGGGTCTTCAGGATTATCTTGAGGTCGAATGAGAGCGACCAATTCTCTATGTAGTAGAGGTCAAGACGCACCATCTCCTCGAAGGAGAGGTCGGAGCGGCCGCTGGTCTGCCAGTAGCCGGTCATCCCAGGAACCGCACCTAGCCTTCTCTTGTGGGACTCCTCCATCCCCAGGAAGTCACGTACCGGCAGGGGCCTTGGGCCGACCAGGCTCATCTCCCCCTTGAGGACATTTACGAGCTGGGGCGATTCGTCTATGCTCCAGCGGCGCAAGAAACGCCCGACCCTGGTCACGCGGGGATCGTCCCTCATCTTGAAGGCCGGTCCTTTCACCTCATTGAGATCCTCGAGGTCAGCCTGGCGTACTTCGGCGTCCCTTTGCATGGAGCGAAACATGTAGCAGACGAAGACCTTCTCGTCAGCCCCGACGCGCTTCTGCCGGAAGAGCACGGGCCCAGGCGAGTCGAGCCTGATCGCGATGGCCACAGCCAGAAAGAGCGGCGAGAGGAGCACGAGCCCGCCCAATGAGATCGTCACATCGAGGACACGCTTGAGGGTACGCTGAGCATTGTCCAGCCCCGGGTATTGGACCTCGAGGAGCGGCAGCCCCATGCCTTCCGAGAGTATGGTACGGCCCCGCATCAGGGCGAAAGCGCCAGGCACCACCCTGAGCGGCACCCCGCGCAGTCGCACCGAGTGGACGAGCTCGAGGAGCTCCTCGTCGGGCAGTCCCTCAGCCCCGACGAGGACGACGCCACGGGCCCCAGTTCGGTCCAACACTTCCCTTACCGACGCGAGGTACGCGCCGTCTCCGCTTCCGAGGTCAACCTCACCGGCCAGGGCGTAGGCTCCGGGCACGTGCTCCATCATCCGGCGCAACCGCGTCCGGCCTTCCTCATCTCCGACCAGAAGAACCGGAGTCTGTCCGAAACCGCGACGGTAGATCCTACCTATGGCGCGCTCGTATAGGAACCTGAGCGCGCCGGAGCACAGCAAGCCGAATACGGCGGCCGACGCTATCTCCTCTGCATCCAGGCCGCTCTCGGGGTAGATCGTCGCCCCTAGAGTCACCAACACGGCCCAGGAGAACACTGCCCCGAGGAGTCCCCCAGGGCTGCGCCGTACGGGCGCCTTGTCGTAGAGGCGGAAAGCGGTAAAGAGCGTGATCCACGCCGCGAGCAACAGCGGCGCGAGGCCTAAGGCAGGATCCGACCTGCCGCCGCCCCAGGCGGCCACTTCCAGCCCGATAGCAAGAGCGAGCCCATCCGCGAGCACCAGGATGAGGGCGCTCGTAAAGCGCCGCAGCAGCTTGAAGCCAAGGAGCCTCTTCAAGATGTATTTCAAGATCCGCACGGGGTTCTCCGTACAAGGAGTATACCGCCGCGCAATGCCAACCAGCTCCCGCAGAGTGTGTAAGATTGAGGGTGAGCCAGAAGGCGACGAGGCGGAGGGCACAGGAGTGAAAACCATCGAGGAGCGGTTCGGGTCCTACGTGGACGAACACCCCGCCGTGTTCAGATTCGAGAAGTGGCTCCAGATCTACGCGGGCAAACATCCTTCAGCCTTCTACGGTTTGTACCGGCTGGCACGCAAGGACCAGGCGCGCGTCGTGACCCCGGACACCCAATTGGTCATAGAGGGATTCCCGAGGTCGGCCAACACGTTCGCCAGGGTGGCCTTCAACAGGGCGCAAAGCGAGAGGGTGCGCATCGCCCATGGTCTTCACGTTCCGGCGCAGGTGATCCGGGCCTCACGGTGGCGGATACCTACCCTGGTGCTGATACGAAAACCCAAAGACGCCGTGCTCTCTTTTGCCATACGAGACCCGATCTCCTTCGACCAGGCTCTCAGGTACTACCTCTCCTTCTACGAGACGGTCGAAGAGTACCGCGATGCCTACGTCCTCGGGCTCTTCGAAGAGGTTATCGAAGACTTCGGAGAGGTCATCCGACGCATAAACCACAGGTTCGGAACGACCTTCTCATCGTTCAGTCACGACGAACTGAACGTCGACGGTGTGTTCGCCCGAATCGAGAAAAACTCCAGGAAGAGGTTCGGGGAGACATCCCTGGAGAACAAGGTCTCTCGCCCCTTCGCCTCCAGAGAGAAGCTCAAGCGCGAAGTGGGATACGAACTGGAGAACCCGAAACGCAAGGTCTTGATCTCCAAGGCCGAGACCGTTTACGACCGCCTGACACGCAAGCCGGCTGCGGATCACTAACGACGATCCTGCGGAAAGCCCTTTACGGGTTCTCTCCCAGTTGTCCTCCAGAGGATCTGTCTCAGGACCCGCAATAGAAACAGGGGGTTGCCGAGGATGTAGCGTCGCCACAGGCGGCGGGGCTCGTGGAGGAGCCGCGCCAGCCACTCGAAGCCGCTCTCGGTCAGAATGCGCGGGCCGCGGCGCACCCTCCTTGAGACGTAGTCGAATACGGCGCCGCCGGTGAGGGCGACGCGGGCGTCGAGTCGGTACCTGTTCTGTGTCAGCCAGCGCTCCTGGAGTGGCATCCCGAGGCCGACCAGCAGGATATCAGGGGCTGTGGCGTTGATCTCCTCAAGTACAGCCTCGTTCTCGGTGCTCCCGGCCGAGTGGTCGAAGTAACCGTGACGGATGCCGACGATCCTCAGGCCGGGATAACGTTCCCTCAACCTCCTCGCGGCCTCCTGGGCCACGCTGGGTGGGGCGCCGAGGAAGTAGAATGAGAAGCCTTCGGCCGCAGCGAAGCCGGCCAGTCGCCAGATCCAGGCTGCGTAGGTGATGCGCGCCGGGATACGCCCCCCGAGCATCCTCGCCGCCAGCATGACCCCGGCCCCGTCGCAGAAGACGACGTCAGCGCCGTTCAGCGAGTCACGAAGCGCGCGATCCTCATAGCAAAGGTTCAGGCAGTGGGCGTTCACGTTCAACACGAGGCCGAGTCTGCCGCCCCGCACCAGGCGTGCTATCTCCGCGTGCAGCTCATCTACAGTTATCGGGTCCACGCCCACGCCAAGAACGTCGATCCTGCCCGCGCGAGGCCCTACAGATGACGCCACAGAGCCTCCTCCAACGCCCTGAATCGGGTGTCCCACGAGTTCTTGCGGGCGAGTTCGATGCGGGCTCGCCTCTTCTCCTGGGTCTCGAGACGTTTCAGGTTTCGCAGGACCTCCACGTAGCCGTCCGGCCCCTGCGCGAGGTAGACGTGCTCCGTGAGCTCCCGCATCGCCGGAAGGGGGGCGGCCACGACGGGCTTGCCCGTGGCCAGACACTCGTAGGTCTTGGCCGGCGAGATGGAGCGGGTGAGAGCGTTGTCCTTGTACGGCAGTACGAAAGCGTCGATACCGGCGATAGCAGAAGGCAGCCCGGCATGGGACACCTCTCCCCTGTAGTCGACGCCGGGTATTTCGAGGAGACCCTTAACTACGCTGCCGAGGCCGCCGACGATACGCACTTCGAAGCCCGCCTCCGCGATAGCCCGCAAAGCATCGAAGTCGATGCGTTCCAGGCTCACGTGGCCGAAAAAGCAGACGGTGCCGACCTCTCTGTCGGCGTGGGGATCCTGGAGGGGCGCGAACCGCTCGTAGTCCACGGCAGGACCGCTCAAGAAGGCGTCTGGTCTGGTGTTTCTAGCCTTCTTTAGCAGGTGCGCCGAGGTACAGGAGACGAGATCGGCGCGCAGGAGGAGCTCGCGCTCCGTCTCTCCGATGTCCTTCGGCGCACCGGGGAAATGCTCGTAGTCGTCCGAGCAGTCATAGAGCACGAGCCTCGGGTCGAGGCCCGAGATCAGGCCCAGAGTCGTCCTCGTCGGCGGATAGGCCACTACGACCGGAGGGGAGCCTGCTATCTTCCTGAGGTCGCTGATGATGCGCGGGACGAGGAGGGTCGCGTTCGACCACCGGAATGCTCCGTAGGTCGGCGGGGCGGTGAGCGGCGCGTACACGGTGAGGTCTCTCTCGGCCGGCGGCTTCTCTCCCGCGCCACCTGAGCGACGGACTCGCTCGAAGACCCTGCGCAGCGTGTTCCTGGTCAGGCGGGGATTGGCGAGGCCCGTGGTCTCGACGAAGACGGTGGGATAGCCGGCGCCGGCGAAGAGGGTGGCGAGCGTCTGGTGCCTTTGCCAGAGGAAGTCCCACCTTACACCGGAGAGGATCACCACCGGCGGCTTGTGCACGAGAGAGGCTCCTACACTCCGTCCATCAGGGTGAAAGAGGGGTCTGGCATGGTCCTTTCGGTGTAGAGGTGGTCGAGGCCGAAGAGGCGCAGGATCTCCATTGTTCTCTCCAGCTGGTGGGCGCTCACGCGAATACGCCACCCGTCCGTGGAAGGGCAGGGCGTATTCTTTCGGCTCATGGGGGAAGGGCGACTCAGTCTGCGGTAGACACGGTCATCGAAGTCCTCGCCCAGGAAGGAAAACAGAGCCTG
>DATDKO010000113.1:0-17303 GCA_036519935.1 Rubrobacter sp.
CCTCGGCAACGGTCACGGGGATGCCTATGACCACGCCGACGAAGAATCCTTCCCCGCAAGCGATACCCCGAACCCTGACATACCGGTCGCCCGCGGTGGGGCTAACGAGGCAGAGGGCAAGGAGGGCGGCGCCGTCTCCACGGGTGAAAGCCACACCGCAGACGACACCGAGTCCTTCCCGGCGAGCGACACCCCCGCGGGCGCATCTGGCGTAACCGGCGAGGGTGAGGCTGACCCGACCTCCGGCGGCGAGCCCGAGAACGGCAAGCCTGAGGCCGAACCTTCGGGAGGCATCACCGTCACGGTGGACGGAGAGGAACTCTACCTCAGGCACGGCTCCGCCGTTATCGCCGCCATAACGAGCTGCACCAACACCTCTAATCCTTCCGTGATGATGGGTGCCGGCCTCCTGGCCAGGAAGGCCGTCGAGAAGGGGCTCTCCGTCGCGCCGCACGTCAAGACCAGCCTGGCGCCGGGGTCCAAGGTCGTCACGGAGTATCTGCAGACCTCGGGGCTCCTCGACCCGCTCGAAAAGCTAAAGTTCGACGTGGTCGGCTACGGGTGTACGACGTGCATCGGGAACTCGGGTCCGCTGGCCGAGGAGATCTCCGCCGCCGTAGAGGAGAACGACCTCGTCGTCGCGGCCGTTCTCTCGGGCAACCGAAACTTCGAGGGCCGCATCAACCCCGACGTCCGCGCAAACTACCTGGCCTCCCCGCCGCTCGTCGTCGCCTACGCCCTGGCAGGCACGGTGGACATAGACCTTTCTAAAGACCCTATAGGCGAGGACGAGGACGGCAACCCCGTGTATCTTCAGGACATCTGGCCTTCACAGGAGGAAGTGGCCAGGGAGATAGAGAACGCCCTCGACCCTGAGATCTACAAAGAGCAGTACGCCGATGTGTACACGGGCAACGAGCAGTGGAACGACGTGGAGGTGCCTTCTGGCGACCTCTACGAGTGGGACCCCGACTCGACCTACATCCAGGAACCCCCTTTCTTCAAGGACATGGGACCCGAAGCCCAAGACCTGGAAGACATAGAGGGCGCGAGGGTCCTCGTGAAGGTTGGTGACTCTGTGACCACCGATCACATCTCGCCAGCAGGCGCCATCCCTTCGAGGATGCCGGCGGGGCAGTACCTGATACAGAAGGGCGTAGACCCGCGCGACTTCAACTCCTACGGCTCCAGGCGCGGCAACCACGAGGTTATGGTACGCGGCACGTTCGGCAACATCAGGCTGCGCAACCAGCTCGTGAACAAAGAGGGCGGCTACACCCTCCACTTCCCCGATGGGGAAGAGACCACGATCTACGAGGCGAGTCTGAGATACGGCGAGGAAAACGTGCCGCTTATCGTCCTGGCCGGCAAGGAATACGGGTCCGGTTCGTCGCGCGACTGGGCGGCGAAGGGTTCGTTCCTGCTCGGGGTGCGGGCCGTCATCGCGGAGAGCTTCGAGCGCATCCACCGCTCTAACCTGATCGGCATGGGCGTGCTGCCCTTGCAGTTCTCCGAGGGCGAGAGCGCAGAATCTCTCGGTCTCACGGGTCACGAATCCTTCGACATCGCTGGCCTTGCCGGCCTCGAGCCTGGCAAAGTGTTGACCGTCAAGGTCACGGCCGACGAAGGCGAACAGAAGGAGTTCGAGGTGAAAGCGCGCGTGGACTCACCGGTCGAGGTCGAGTACCTCCGCAACGGCGGCATCCTGCAGACCGTATTGCGACAGATGCTCGAAGAGTAGAGATCGGATATGGGGGAGTCTGTGGACGAGAAGGTCCTCGTTACCCGTGAGATCCCGCCCGCCGGGCTCCGCGCCCTCGAACCTTTCGATGTGAGGGTCCTGCACGAGCGTCCGCCGGACCGCGAGGAGCTGCTTGATGCCGTACGCGGCGTATCCGGCGTCCTCTCGACCGCTACGGAGAACGTGGACGGGGAGCTAATGGACGCCGCTGGCGAGGACTTGAGGGTGGTCGCCAACATGGCCGTAGGCTACGACAACGTGGACGTGGAGGCGGCAGCTGAGAGGGGCGTCGTCGTGACCAACACGCCAGGCGTGCTCGACGAGACCACCGCCGACGTGGCGTTCATGTTGCTGCTCGCTGCCGCGCGCCGTCTGGGGGAGGGAGAGCGCCTGCTGCGCGCCGGACGGTGGGAGTGGTGGGGTCCGAAGCAGCTAATGGGGCGAGACGTGTGGGGTAAGCGGCTCGGCATCGTCGGGTTTGGTCGAATCGGGCAGGCCGTCGCCCGCCGCTCGAAAGGTTTCGGAATGGAGATCCTGTACCACAACCGCTCCCGGAAAGAGGAAGCTGAGCAAGAGCTCGGAGCTCGCTACCTGGACCTCGACGAACTGCTGGAGTCCGCGGACTTCGTCTCAGTGCACACCCCGCTCTCCGACGAGACCCACCATCTCATCGGGGCGGCGGAGTTGGGAAGGATGAAACCCGAGGTCATCTTCGTCAACACCTCGCGTGGCCCCGTGGTGGATGAAGCGGCGCTGGCCGGTGCCCTCGCCGAGGGCCGTATCTTCGCCGCAGGCCTCGACGTGTACGAGGAGGAGCCCGAGGTCCACCCGAAGCTCCTGGAGCTCGACAACGTCGTCCTCGCCCCGCACATCGGCAGCGCTTCCGTCGAGACCCGCGACAGGATGGCGGCGCTCGCGGCTGAGAACATCGTCGCTGTCCTCTCCGGCGAGGAGCCGAAGACACCGGTCGGCAGATAAAGAGTCCGGCCATGACGGAGCCGGTACGCGACCAATGGGCGGAGTGGCTGCTGGAGCGGCGCTTCGGCGGCGACTCCGGGCAGCGGGAAAGAATGCTGGAGGGTCTGATCTCCGGCGAAAGTCTCGGCTTGGAGCTCCTGCTCAAGAGTTCCGGGAACCCCAAAATCCCCACGCTAGAGGAGGCGATGAACGAGGCGCTTACCCCCGAGGAGATCGAGCACTTCACCACCCACCTCCGCCCGCTGGTGGAGCGCAACGAGAGCAAAGGGATGTCCGCTGTCGCCTACCTATGGGCCGTCAAACAGGAGGGATGAACATTGAAGGTGAGAGAAGAGGTCGCCGTCGTCACCGGGGCCGCCCGCGGTATCGGGCGCCGGGTAGCCCTGGTGCTGGCCAAGGAGGGGTTCCGGATAGTCGCGAACGACCTCGCCGCGCCCGAGGAGACGCTCGAGGAACTGCGCTCCGCCGGCGCCGAAGCGCTATCCGTCCCCGGCGACGTCTCGGATGAAGCGACGGTACGCGGGATGGTGGGGGCTGTGATGAACGAGTTCGGCCGAATAGACGTGCTTGTAAACAACGCCGGAATCAGCGCTATCGTGCCCGCGGATGCGACGACGCTCGCGGAATGGAACAGGACACTCGCCGTAAACCTGACCGGACCGTTCCTCATGTGCAGGGAGTTCGGCAAGGTAATGCTCGAGCGGGGCTCGGGGAGCATCGTGAACGTCAGCTCCGTGGCCGGCCTGCTCGGGGTTTCCGACCGGGCGGCGTACAACGCGAGCAAGCACGGTCTCGTCGGCCTGACCCGCACCCTGGCCGCCGAATGGGGAGGACGCGGCGTCCGCGTCAACACCGTATGCCCCGGCTGGGTGAAGACGGAGATGGACGAGGAGGACCAGGGGGCTGGCGGCTACACCGATGCGGACATCGAGGGACGCGTCCCGATGGGCCGCTTTGCTACACCGGAGGATGTAGCAAGGGCCGTCGCCTTCCTGGCAGACTCGGGATGGAGCGGCTTCGTCAACGGACACACCCTCTCCGTGGACGGCGGCTGGTTCGCGGACGCGAGTTGGGAGAGCCTGCGGCGGAGCAAGCGAGCCCGGCAGTAGTCTCGACTACACCCCGGACTGGCCAGGGAAGCTCCTCGACGGGATCGGGCGACTCGCGCTCCTCTCCAAAGCCTTCCGCCGCCTCGATGTCCTCGATGATCCTCTCGCCGAGAGCGTCAGGGCGGAGGTCGGTATCTCGCTCCCGCAGGAGGAGGTGCTGGAGCGTGGCGAGAGGGTTGATGACAGCTGGATCGTGCTCGGACAGCGCACCGAGGAGGAAGGACACCTCACCGTCCGCCGCACCTGGTTGCTGGGGGAAGACACTCGGCGCTACGCACTGGTTCTTCAATTCACGGCAGCGGGCTCGCCGTTCGCCGAAGGCTTCGTCTCCGGCATGACGTGGCGGGGAGAGATCGCTTTCTATCCCGGCGCCTATCCTCTGAGAGCGGTCGTCCGGGCCAGGTCGGGCGATGGAGATCGCTTTGAGGGGTTGCCTGGTCACGAGACGGTGGAGGCGTGCCTGGATCACACCTCCAAAGCGACGGCCCTCCAGCCCTGGCTCGAGCGCCTCCCGGCCGCCCTGATAGGGGTTGTACCTCTGTTGGATGGTGCACCGGAAGGCGGGCGCTGGCTGATCCGCGACCGCGCTGGTCAGGCCCTACCGCTCGCGGGTGGAGAGCACTGGACCCTACTCTCTATGTCCGGCGGCCGGCCCGTAGACCTCGCTGCCGAGTGGAATGGGGAAGGTCTGATCCCGCTGGGCGTAGCCGCCGCTGGAACCTACCGCATCCTTGCACAGGAAGGCTGATGGACGCCCTCACGCGCGCTGCAGTCGCCGGAACGTCTCGGGAAACGCCACCCGCAAGCGGTCTCCCGACGGACGGCCTCCTCGGGAGCGCGAAGGGAAAGAGCCTTGAAAGAAATCTCCTGCTACGCGCCGGTATGCGGACCGTCTACCGAACCGCCGGACGCGTGGCGGAGTCAGGCATAGAAGCTCCTCAATCCGCGCCGGACGAGACGATTCCAGCCTGCTCCGCGAAAGCAGCGGAGCTATTGGGTCGACTCCTCGTGGATCAGAGAACTACCATACTCCTCGAAGCTCTCGAAAGGCTGCGGCTCGCCAGGCTTCGTCGGCCACACGCGCTGCTCCCCGGCGCTCTGAACGTAGAGCAAGAGGAGTTGCGTCCCGCTGTCGCCACCGTGCTGGGGGAGCGGGGACGCTGGCTCGCCCGGCTCAATCCGGAGTGGGCCTGGGCGGTTGGCGATGACGGAGACCTTCGGGACGTCTGGGATGAAGGGGCTTTGAAGGAGCGAACATCCGTGCTGCGCCGCGTGCGCGAGCGAGATCCTGCGCTGGGCCGCGAGCGGCTCTCCGAAACGTGGCGGGAGACCCCAACCGGCACGCTCTCGACCGCCGAGGCCATAAGCGTCCTCACCGGCGGTCTCGCCAGCGCCGCCTTCTACGGGGACGGGGCTATGATAGCCAGCGATGTAGCCGCCGGCCTCACCGGTACTATCGTCAAGGACCCCGTCCAGGACCGCGTGGCGTGGCTGGAGTACCTGCAAACGGTAGTCCGCGAGCGCAAGGGCTGGAAGGACCTCTACCGCGAGTGCCGCGAAGTAGTGTAGCCCGTGGCGATCCGGGTCTTCGGCATCCGACACCACGGCCCCGGTAGCGCGCGGAGCCTCCTCTCCGCCCTCGACGAGTTGCGCCCGGACGCCGTCCTCGTCGAAGGGCCGCCCGAGGCGGAAGCCGTACTGCCGCTGATGGCCCGTCCGGAGATGCAGCCGCCCGTCGCCTTGCTAGTCTACCCGCCGGACGCCCCACAGGACGCCGTCTACTACCCGTTCGCCCGTTTTTCTCCGGAGTGGAACGCGCTCCGCTACGCGCTCGGGAGCGGCGTGACAGCGCGGTTCGTGGATCTGCCGTGCGCGTTGGACCTCGAAGATGATGTGGAGTACGAGATCAGGGAGGACCCCATCGGTCTCCTCGCCGAAGCCGCCGGATACGAGGACCGCGAGCTGTGGTGGGAGCGCCAGATCGAGCAGCGCCGCGACGCCACCGACCTCTTCGACGCCATCATCGAAGCGATGGCCGCGATGCGGGAAGATTACGAGCCCCCGCGTCTACGATACCTCCGTCGCGGACCTCACCGAAGACCTGCAGGACCCCGTAGACCTCCTCTTCGGGACGCAGCTCGGAGGCGGGAACGACACCCCGCGCCCTGGCGTACTGCCAGAGCATAATCACCCGCCCGGCCGAGACGGCCATGGTACTCGTCACCGACTGCTACGAGGGAGGTCTCTCAGAGGCCATGCTGGAGAGGACGGCCCGGATAATAGACAGCGGCGTTACGATGGTCTGCCTCCTCGCCCTCGGCGACGACGGAGCCCCGAGCTACGATCGCCGGCAGGCCGCCGCTATAGCCTCTTTGGGTGTCCCGACGTTCGCCTGCACCCCTGACCTCTTACCCGGCATGATGGCCGCCGCGATACAGAAGCAGGACCTCGATCTCTGGGCCGCCCGTCACGAAATCGTGACGGCCCGCGGCAGCTGAACGGGATCGCCGGCTGCCCAGTACGAGTTCTTCAACGAGTCGTGGATGGTTTCCAGTCCAGGCGCCTGTGCTGATGACGTACCCGTCGTGTCGCCACTCCCGGTTCATGGACTTCCTCTAATCCGGGATCTCAACCTTCTCCAACCCTTCTTCGGCAGGCGGATACCGCGGGTCCATGGCCTCCAGGGTGTCCGCGATGGTGCGGGCGACGACGAGGTTGCGGTACCACTTCTTGTTGGCCGGCACTATGTACCACGGGCCGTGCTCAGTCGAGCAGTTGCCAAGGGCGTCCTCGTAAGCCTGTTGGTAGGCATCCCAGAAGGCCCGTTCCTTTATGTCGTTCGAGGAGAACTTCCAGCGTTTGTCCGGGTCGTCGAGGCGCGACTGGAGACGCTTTTTCTGCTCGTCCTTGGAGATGTGCAGGAAGAACTTGAGGACGGTTATGCCGTTCGCGGTGAGGCCGTGCTCGAAGTCATTGATCAGCTCGTAGCGCTCTCTCCAGATCTCCTCAGGGACCAAGTTCTTGACCCGTACGACGAGCACGTCTTCGTAGTGGGAGCGGTTGAATATGCCGATCCGGCCCGTTGCCGGGGCGCTCTTGTGGTACCGCCAGAGGAAGTCGTGGTTGGCCTCTTCGGCACTCGGGACCTTGAAGGACGATACCCTGCATCCCTGCGGGTTGATACCGCCGAAGACGTGCTTGATGGTGCCGTCTTTACCTCCCGTATCCATGGCCTGCAGCACGATCAGCATTCCCTGCTCGTTCTCCGCGTAGAGGCGCTCCTGGAGGTCCTGTATCCGCCTGCGTTGCTTCTTCAACTCCCTGGCGACGTGCTTTTTCTTCTGGTAATGCTCGGTCTCGTCGGGGTCTATCGCCGCTAGAGATATTCTGTCACCAGGCTCGACCCGGTAGCGTGGGTAATCGGGTAGCGGGTCTTCCACCACGACCTTCTCCGGCTCCCTGGTCTGAATAGCCTTGCTCGCGCCTCCCTGCGCGTCGCCGTCCTGATTCAAAATTCTCCTTCCCCGTATGTACGGGTGACGTACCCGGTTCCTCAGAAACTAAGCGCGAAAGCCGCCCGACTCCTTTCTGATAGGTGCATGATCCGGGGCTGATGGCACGCCGTGCGTAAGGTTTGAGCCTTACGCACGGCGGCGTCTTCTCCAGACGGACGCGTGCTCTATACTGCCGCCGAGATGAGAGAGAGGAGGTTATCCGGCGGCAAGGCCTCGAGGCTGGCGGCTTTCTCCTGGATCCTCTACGACTTCTCGAACACTATCTTCTCGGTTACCATCCTCTCCTTTTACTTCCCGCTCTGGGTCGAGGAGCAGGTAGGGAGCGGGGGTTTCCTCTCCGGAGCCGGGCTCGTAAACTCGGCTACGGCCGTCTCCGCGCTTTTAGTCGTACTTACGGCGCCCGTGCTCGGGGCTGTGGCAGACCTGCGGCAGCGGCGGGTGCCTTACCTGATCGTGCTGACCGTCATCGCGGTCGCGCTCACCGCCGCGCTTGACGTGGCCGGCAGGGTCTTGGTGGGGCTCGCGCTCTTCGTCGCGGCCGACCTCGCCTACCAGTCCGCCCTTGTGTTCTACAATGCGCTGTTGCCCGTCGTCTCGGCGGGACGTGGGGCCGGCAGGATCAGCGGCTACGGCACTGCAGTAGGCTACGTCGGTACCATCCTCGGCCTCGTTGTGCTGACGTACTTCGTCGAGAACGGAGAGACGCTGCGCCCGCTGCTAGGGCCTCTTGGAGGGTGGCTCGAGACCGGAAACGAAGTCTATTCCAATGCCTTCGTGCCGACGGCTGTCATCTACCTCGTCTTCTCCCTGCCCGCTTTCTTCTTCGTGCCTGATCCTGCGGTGCAGGCGAGGCGGCCCGTGGCCCTCGGGGTAGCCTACCGCGACGTGGTCCGCACCGTGAAGAACCTGCGCGCTTACGCGGGGGTAGGAACCTTCATCCTGGCTACGGTCCTCTACACCGACGCGGCGAATACCGCCATCGCAAACATGGCACTCTATGGGCGGGTGGTCTTTGAGATGGACGGCACGCAGGTCAGGAACCTGCTCCTCTTCTCCACGGTCTTCGCCGTGGTCGGCTCGGCCGGCTTCGGTCTCCTGACGGACAGGGTGGGGCCCAAGAGGTCGCTCGTCGGAGTACTCGTTCTGTGGCTCGTCGCGATCGTGCTCGCTGCCGCGGCCCTGGGAGCGTGGATGCTCTTTCTCGCGGGACCCATTGTGGGGATCGCGCTGGGGGGGATGTGGACGGTGGGGCGGGTGATGCTCGTCGCCCTTTCGCCGCCCGAGAAGCTAGGGGAGTTCTTCGGGCTCTTCTCCCTGGCTGGGAAGGTCTCTGCGGTCTTCGGACCCGCGCTCACGGCCGTGCTGCTCTTCGTCTTCGGGGGAGGCGCCTACGGCTACAGGATCTCCATAGGCTCGCTCGCCATCATAATGGCCTTGGGCCTCTTCTTCCTACTCCGCGTCCCCGACGCCCGCCCGGAACGCAACGTCGACGAGTTCGCACCGAAGACGGGCATCCCCCTTGATTCGCCGGCCCCGTGAGCGGAAGATGTACGCCATGAGGGGGAAGAGTAGGCGGAAGGTAACAGCATGAGGCTCGTTGCGCTGCGGGGCCGGATCGTTACGGACTACGAGGTGTGGCCCGGTGGCACGGTCCTTCTCGGTGAAGGGTCCATCGCGGACGTGAGCCCTGATGACTCTCTCGTCGCCGAAGCGGATGAGGTCCACGATCACCCTGAGTCCCTGATCCTGCCCGGCTTCGTCGACCTGCAGGTCAACGGGGCCTTCGGTGTCGACGTGGCCACAGAGAGCCCGCGTCTGCCCGATCTCTCCGAAGCCCTGCTCTCGACGGGGACCACCTCATACCTGCCTACGGTCATCTCATCGCCCCGGGGCCTCTACGAGGAGGCCCTACCGGCGATCGGGACTTCTACCGGATCAGGTGCCGAGGTGCTTGGCGTTCACCTCGAAGGTCCCTTTATAAGCCTACAGAAGAGGGGTGCGCACGCTGCTGCCCACGTCGCAAGGCCTGACACGGCGTTTCTCGCCCATCTCCTCGACCTCGGGCCTGTGCGCATGATCACGCTTGCCCCCGAGCTGGAGGACGCTGACAGGCTGATCTCCCTCGCTGCGAACCGTGGGTTGGTTGTCTCGGCCGGCCACTCCGACGTCGCTTTCGAGCCGGCCTACAATGCTCTGGATGGGCAGGTCGCCGGCGTCACGCATCTCTTCAACGGGATGAGCGCGATGCACCACCGCGAGCCAGGGCTGCCTGGGGCCGCCTTCGCCCACCCGAGGGCCGTCTGTGGTCTGATCGCCGACGGTCTGCACGTCCATCCCGAGATGGTCGGGCTCGCCTTCCGCATGCTCGGTCCTGACCGCCTCTGCCTCGTCACCGACGCCATAGCCGCGATGGGCATGGAGGACGGTGAGTATCGTCTGGCTACCCGCACCGTATACACCGACGGTGGCGTCCCGAGGCTAGGGAGCGGGTCCATCGCAGGGAGCGTGCTTACCATGAGAGAGGCGTTTATGAACATTCTGGCCTTCACCGGCTGCACCGTCCCCGAGGCCGCGCGCATGACCTCTACCTCCCCGGCGAAGCTCGTCGGCGAAGGCCGCCGCAAGGGCCGCCTCGTCCCCGGCTACGACGCCGACGTGACGGTCCTGACGCCCGACCTCTCCGTGGAGACGGTATGGCGAGGTGGCAAGCTGGCTTACTCCTGGGAGGGCGGATGAGACGTACTTTCGGGGCCGTCACGGTCGAGTGCGTCCTGGGAGACATAACCTCCCAGGACGACGTCGAGGCTGTGGTCAACGCGGCGAACGCGCGGCTCGAACCCGGCGGAGGGGTTGCAGGGGTCATCCACCGCGCCGCCGGACCTGGTCTCGCCGAGGAGGCCAGGCCGCTCGGCCCCATACAGCCCGGCGAGGCGGTCATTACGGGTGCGCACGGGCTTCCGAACCGTTACGTCGTCCACACTTTGGGGCCAGTCTACGGCCAGGATCGCCCCGAGGCGGAGCTCCTGGAGGGCTGCTACCGCAGCTCACTCGCGCTCGCCGAGGAGAACAGCGTGGAGTCCATCGCCTTCCCCGCTATCTCGACCGGGATCTTCGGATACCCGGTCGAGGAGGCGGCGGGGGTGGCGCTCGGGACGATACGGGGGACGGCCGACAGCCTGCAGCACGTGAGCCTGGTCAGGTTCGTCCTCCACAGCGCCTCCGACCTCCAGGCCCACGAGAGGGTACTCTCCGAACTCGAGTAGGCCTCTTGCAGAGAGATCCAAATTGTGTAAACCGTCTCGATGCAAGCGGCCGTCCTCTGGTCGACTCCACCTTCACCGTCGCCCTGGTTACCGGTCAGAGCGTCACGGATATCTCCCAGAACGTCTTTGCCAACCTCGGATGGGATGAGATCCGGCTCCCCGCTCCCGTCTTCGAGGGGGATACGATCTACTCCAGAAGCGAGGTCCTAGAGAAGCGCGAGTCGCGGCCCGACGTGGGCATCGTGACGGTAAAAACCACGGGCTACAACCAGGACGGGACCATCGTCATCACCTTCGGCCGAACCGTCATGGTGTACAGGCGGGATCACGCACCCATGGTTCCCCGTCCCGCTCCCCGGGAATAGAGGGGGACCTGACGCGCACTCTACCGTTATCCAGATCTCTTTCGCGTGTCCGTAGCACCGTCATATGAGATCATCTTCTCCATCCAAAGTGGGGCGCTTATGGGATAGGTCAGTGAGGATTAGGGGAAAGGAGACGGGGTGCGAGTCGCGTTCGAACCGGTAATTATCGAGAACGTTTATCCCGAGTTGGATTGCGGTCGCTATCCGGTCAAGAGGGAGGTGAGCGACTTCTTCGAAGTCTGGGCCGACCTTTTCAAGGAAGGACACGACGTGCTCGCGGCGGTCTTGAAGTACAGGGAGAAGGGCGCGTCCGGGTGGAGTGAGACGCCCATGCGCTTTCACGAGAACGACCGCTGGAGAGGCGGCTTTACGCTCACGAAAAACACCCGCTACGAGTACACCATCGAGGCCTGGATGGACGATTTCGAGACGTGGCGGGCCGAGATCGGCAAGAAGGTCGATGCCGGACAAAACGTGGAGCTGGAGCTGATCGAGGGCCGCAGTATCGTCGAGGGTGCCTACTCGCGATCGCAAGACAAGCGCCTGAGAGAGACGCTCTCGAGCATCGACGCAGCAGGCTACGAAGGCAGGTTCGCGTTGCTGCGTTCCAACGAACTCCGCGGCCTGATGAGGGAACACCCCGACCGCTCGACGTCCACCGTTTACGGGAAGACGTTGGAGATCGTGGCGGACCGCGAGCGGGCGCGCTACGGGGCGTGGTACGAGATGTTTCCCCGCTCGCAGGGGACGGAACCGGGCCGGAGCGCAACCTTCGGGGAGGCCGAGCGGCGCCTGCCTGAGATAGGGGGGCTTGGCTTCGACGTGGTGTACCTGACTCCCATACACCCTATCGGCCTGAGTCACCGCAAGGGCCGGAACAACGTCCTGAATGCCGGTCCTGACGACCCTGGCAGTCCCTACGCCATCGGTAGCGAGGAGGGCGGGCACAAGGCCGTCCATCCCGGACTCGGGACGCTTGAGGACTTCAGGCACTTCGTGGAGTCCTGCCACGAGCACGGGATGGAGGTCGCGCTTGACCTCGCCATCCAGTGCTCGCCTGACCACCCGTATATCAAGGAGCATCCGCAGTGGTTCAACTTCAGGCCGGACGGGACCATAAAGTACGCCGAGAACCCGCCTAAGAAGTACCAGGACATCGTCAACGTGGACTTCTACTCGGAGGACAGGGAGAATCTGTGGCAGGAGTGGCTCGGTGTGATCCTGTTCTGGGTCGAGCAGGGAGTCAGGATCTTCCGGGTGGACAATCCCCATACCAAACCTTTCCCCTTCTGGGAGTGGGCGATCGGGGAGGTACAGGAGGAGCACCCTGGGGTGATCTTCCTCTCTGAAGCCTTCACCCGACCGAAGGTGATGAAGGCCCTGGCCAAACTTGGCTTCACCCAGTCCTACACGTACTTTACGTGGCGCAACCACAAGCAGGAGATCATGGAGTACCTGACGGAACTGACCCAGGACTGGCCGAAGGAGTATATGCGCCCCAACTTTTTCCCCAACACCCACGACATCCTGCCGCACATCCTTCAGTTCGGCGGCCGTCCCGCATTCCAGCTGCGGTTCGTGCTCGCGGCCACGTTGTCGAGTACCTACGGTATATACAGCGGCTTCGAGCTGTGCGAGAACACCCCGCGGGGCGAGCCGGGTACCACCGTGTACTACCAGGATTCCGAGGTGTACGAGTACAAGGTCTGGGACTGGGACCGTCCGGGAAACATCAAGGAGTACATAAAGCGGATAAACGAGATCCGGCACCAGAACCCCGCGCTCCAGTATCTGAAGAACCTCTCGTTCTATGCGTCCCCGGACGACAACATACTCTTCTACGGCAAACGGACCGGGGACAACGCCGTCTTCGTCGCGGTGAACCTAGACCCCCACGAGGCCCACGACACGCACGTGCAGTTCCCGCTGTGGGAGCTTGGGATCTCGGAGGACGAGGGTTACGTCGTGGAGGAGCTCATGACGGAAAGGGAAATTCCGACTACGGGGAGCTGGTTCTGGGTCAGGCTCGACCCCAGGAGCAACCCAGCGGAGATCTTCCGCCTCAGGGAGGTGGTTTGAGAGGTGACGGAGATCTCATCTAGGGGAGCGAGGGATTTCGATGAGGAGTACCGCGAGGATCCGCTCTGGTACAAGGACGCCATCATCTACCAGCTGCACGTCAAGGCGTTCTTCGACTCGGACAACGACGGCGTGGGGGACTTCAGGGGCCTCACGCAGCGCCTCGACTACATAAAGGACTTGGGCGTCACGGTGATCTGGCTGATGCCGTTCTATCCCTCGCCGATGCGCGACGACGGCTACGACATCTCCGAGTTCAAGAACGTCCACCACGACTATGGCACCAGGCGGGACTTCAGGGCCTTCGTGCGCAAGGCGCACGAGCTTGGACTGAAGGTCATAACCGAGCTGGTCATAAACCACACCTCCGATGAGCACGCGTGGTTCCAGCGCGCCCGGAAGGCACCGAAGGACTCTGCGAAGCGCAACTTTTACGTCTGGAGCGACGACCAGGACAAGTACGAGGGCACCCGCATCATCTTTACCGACACAGAGCGTTCCAACTGGACCTGGGACGAGGAGGCCGGCCAATACTACTGGCACCGCTTCTTCTCCCACCAGCCTGACCTCAACCACGACAACCCGCAGGTCTTCAAGGCGATAATGCGCGTGATGCGCTTCTGGCTCGACGCGGGCGTTGACGGCCTCAGGCTCGATGCGATCCCTTACCTGATCGAACGCGAGGGCACGGACAACGAGAACCTCCCCGAGACGCACGAGGTCCTCAAGCAGATGCGCGCTGAGATGGACGCCCGCTACGGGAACCGCCTCTTCCTCGCCGAGGCGAACCAGTGGCCGGAGGACGTCCTGCCATACTTCGGGGAGGGGGACGAGTGCCACATGGCCTTCCACTTCCCGCTCATGCCCCGCATCTTCATGGCTCTCGCGCAGGAAGACAGGCACCCCATCGTGGAGATCATGCACCAGACGCCCGAGATCCCCGAGAGCTGTCAGTGGGCGATCTTCCTCCGAAACCACGACGAGCTTACCCTCGAGATGGTCACGGACAGGGAGCGCGACTACATGTACCAGATCTACGCTACCGACCCGCGGATGCGCGTGAACGTGGGCATCAGACGCCGTCTGGCCTCCATGATGGAGAACGACAGGCCCCGCATTGAGCTCCTGAACAGCCTGCTCATGAGCATGCCTGGCACGCCCATCATCTACTACGGGGACGAGATCGGGATGGGCGACAATATCTTCCTCGGCGACAGGGACGCCGTAAGGACGCCCATGCAGT
This sequence comes from Rubrobacter sp., assembly GCA_036519935.1. Taxonomy (GTDB): domain Bacteria; phylum Actinomycetota; class Rubrobacteria; order Rubrobacterales; family Rubrobacteraceae; genus Rubrobacter_D. Next base: position 14,294 of record DATDKO010000113.1, read on the forward strand.
GGACGAGTGATAGGAACGCCGGCTTCTCTCGGACGGAGCCAGCCCGCCTGTACCTGCCGCCCATCATGGATCCTGTCCACGGCTACGAGTCGGTGAACGTGGAGGCCCAGAGCCGCAGTGCGGGCTCGCTCCTGAACTGGATGAAGCGCATCATCTCGGTCCGCAAGGCGCACAGGGCCTTCGGACGGGGACCCCTGGAGTTTTTGCACCCTGGCAACAGGAAGGTCATCGCCTACTTGAGGGAACACGACGACGAATCCATCCTTTGCGTGGCGAACCTCAGCCGGTCGGCCCAGCCTGTGGAACTCGACCTCGCGCGCTTCAAGGGCCGGGTTCCGGTCGAGTTGCTCGGCAACAGCAGTTTCCCTCCTCTGGGAGACCTGCCATATTTCCTCACCCTGCCTGGGTACGGTTTTTACTGGTTCCGCCTTGCAAAAGAGGCCGTGGCCCCGAGATGGCACCAGGAGAGCCCGCGGTACGCCGAGCCGCCCGTTCTGGTTCTTCCCGCCGGACGGGAGACAGCCCACAGGGTCTACAGTAGCCCTCTGCGTCTCCCGAGCCGCCAGCTCGCGCAACTGGAGCGGGAGGCGCTGCCGAACTTTCTCGGCACCCGCCGGTGGTTCGCGGCGAAGGGTGGTGAGATCGAGCGTGTCGAGATCGTAGCGCAGGCCGAGCTCGCCAACAACGGCTTACTGACCCTGCTCCGGGTGCACGTGGACGACGAGTCTACTGAAGAGACCGGGTCTCAGCTGTACTTCCTCCCGCTCGCCGCGGCCTGGGAGGAGGGCAGCGAGGAGGACGGCGTCTCGGTGTTACTGCCCCACGCTCTGGCGAAGCTCCGGCGCCGGGCCAGGATGGGCCTCCTCTTCGACGCCATGGCTGACGAGCAGTTCTGCCGTCACGTGGTTGAGACGATGGGTAAGGATAGGGAGGTGTGCATTGGAGAGGGCAGGATCCGCTTCTCAGGCACGGACGTCTTCGGTGAGCTTGTCGGGGAGAAGTCTGTCTCCGAACTGAGCGTGCGGCGCGCCGAGGTGGAGCAGACCAACAGCTCCGTGATACTCGGCGAGAGTCTCATCCTGAAGGCGTACCGGTGCCTCCAGAAAGGGACGAATCCGGACTTGGAGATCGGACGCTACCTGACCGAGGAGGTACGCTTCGAGAACACGCCACCGCTGGCCGGGGCCATCGAATACGAAGGGCCCGACGGCGAAACGACCACCCTCGGCCTCCTGCAGGGCTTCGTGGAGAACCAGGGTGACGGATGGTCCTACGTTCTCGACTACCTCGGCCGCTATCTGGAAGACCGCCTGGTGACCTCGTGGAGCCCTGAAGGCGAGGAGGACGTCGAGACGGAGCGGGAGGAGCGGGGTGCTGAGGACGCCTTCTTCGCGAGTCTGGTACGCATCCTGGGGCAGCGTACAGGTGAGCTGCACGCGGCTTTCGCCGCGCCCACGGACGACTCGGCCTTCGCCCCCGAGCACGCTTCTCCAGAGGAGGTGGCCGGCTGGGCCGATGGCATACTCGCGGAGGCCAGGCGCACGTTGGATCTACTGAAGAGACGCAGGGGCAGGTTGCCGGAGGAGGCTGCCCCCGACGTGAACCGCCTTCTGGCGCTGCGAAGGGAGTTGACGAGGCGCATAAAGGACGTCTCCAGAGAAGGTTTCGGGGTCGTAAAGACCAGGCACCACGGCGACTACCACCTCGGGCAGGTGCTCGTGGTCGGCAACGACTTCCAGATCATAGATTTCGAGGGCGAGCCGGCCAGGCCCCTCGCCGAGCGGCGCAGGAAGCACTCGCCTCTACGCGATGTGGCCGGGATGCTCCGCTCGTTCAACTACGCCATCAGGTCGGCGCTCATGAACCTCGTGGCCGACCGCGCCGAGCCGCTGGAAAGGCTCGAGCCGTGGGTCAGGCTCTGGGAGGAACGCACGAGGAAGGCCTTCCTCGAAGGGTATTCCGAGGGCGCGCGCGGTGCTGCCTCCTATCCAGACGACGAGGAGCACGCGAGGGCCTTGATCGAGCTCTTCACGCTCGAGAAGGCTCTCTATGAGATCCGCTACGAGCTGGACAACCGTCCTGACTGGGTCGTCATCCCAATAAGGGGCGTACTCGATATGCTGAGCGAAACGGCCGAGGAGGCATCTTGAAGCACGAAGACGCGGTAGTCTCCGTGGTAACAGGCGACCATCCAGATCCTTTCTCCTTCCTCGGGATGCACCCTGCAGAGGAAGACGGCTTCACGGTGCGGGTCTTCCTCCCGGGGGCGAGTACCGCGGAGGTCGTCTCCTACGATGGCGATGCTCTGGGCGTGCTGGAGCGCATCCACCCCGAAGGGTTCTTCGCCGGAGCCGTCGCACAGAGAGTGCCGTACCGCTTGCGGGTTGCGTGGGAGGATGGCGGAGAGGCCGAGGTTGAGGACCCCTACCGCTTCCCGGGCGTCCTCGGCGAGCAGGACCTCTACCTCTTCGGCGAGGGCAACCACCTCAGGCTCTACGACACGCTCGGGGCGCACCCGATGGAGCTCAAAGGCGCCGCAGGGACGAGCTTCGCCGTGTGGGCCCCGAACGCCAGGCGCGTCTCGGTGATCGGGGACTTCAACCTCTGGGACGGACGGAGGCACGTCATGCGCAAGCACCCAGGGGTAGGGGTGTGGGAGATCTTCGTCCCCGGGGTGGGCGATGGCGCCCTGTACAAGTATGAGATCAGGGGCCCAAACGGGGACCTCCTGCCCCTGAAGGCAGATCCCTTCGGCTTCCGCGCCGAAAAGCTCCCTGGCACGGCCTCGGTAGTCCACGATCCCTCGCGCTACGAGTGGGGCGACGCCGCATGGATGGGAGAACGTGGGAACAAGACCGCCCTCGACGCTCCGATGGCGACCTACGAGGTGCATCTGGGCTCCTGGAGGAGGAACCCCGACGGCTCCTACTACACCTACGGGCAGCTCGCCGAAGAGTTAGTCCCCTACGTCGCCGAGATGGGCTACACCCACGTCGAGTTTCTGCCGCCT
>DATDKO010000114.1:0-5798 GCA_036519935.1 Rubrobacter sp.
CACAGGGCTTGCGACGGAGGTGTTCGCTCATTTATAATCATCATATCATCCTAGCGGCCCTATCTGGGGGCCGCTAAGGGCCGGAAAAGGGTCTCACCCTTCTATGAACACCGGCCCTTTTTTGTTGCAGCACGCTCCGGCTTCGCCTCCGCTTGTCAGCACGGCGGCTGCGCCGCCTTTCAGCACGCCGCCTCCCTGCGGTCGCCGCCTTTCAGCACGCCGCCTCCCTGCGGTCGGCGGCTCTCAGCCGTCGGCAAGTCGTCCCGCAGACTTCCCACAAGCGTCGAACCCTACCACCGCTGGCGACGGTTCCTTATACGCGACCGGGCGAGGCCGGAACGGACGAAGCTGATGGCTGACAAGCGAGGGCCTTTAGGCCCGAAGCATGCTGACAAGCGAAGGCGCCAGCCTGAGCGTGCTGACTTGCTATTATCCTACTTCCTCGGCGATGGTGAAGAGTTCTTCGGAGTGCCGGCGCACGGACTTTGCGAGGTCGTCGTTCGCTGTGGCGATCAGGATCCGGCGGAGGGGGGCATGGTAGCGTGTCATTTCGTCTTCGGACATGCCAGAGAGATTATGCCAGCCTATGGGGTTGCGCTCGCCGGGGAGGGGGTAGCGTCGGATCAGGCGCAGCTCCACGGGGAAGTGCTCTCTTGTGGGGAGGTCTATGAGGATGTCGAAGGGTCCGGCCACGCCTTTGCGGTAGCGGGTTAGATAGCGAGACCAGGCCTCTTCCACGCGGCGGCGCCAGGAGGCATCGTCGCGGAGCCGGATCAGTGAGGAGTAACTGGGGTGTCGCTCGTCGAACTCCAGGGCGAGGTGGTAGGGCCTACGGTCTGCGAGGCGTTTCATGAGTCCGGCCGTGGAGCTCTCGGCAGAATTCTCCAACAGGACGAAGGCTCCCGCGTCATCCAGCTCGGAGAGTTCGTCGAAGGTCACGTTACCAGCCCCGATGGCGTCCTGGACGGCCCTGAGAAACATCACGGTCGGGATACGCAGGGCGTGGTGACCGTAGACATTGTAGTACACCAGGTAGCGCGAGAAGACGACGGATTGCAGTGTGCCCGCCCCTTCTTCGTCCAGCACCAGTATGGCCTTGTTCTCCTGGCCTACGATCCTCAGGCGCTGTATGAGGGACTCTACCTCGACAAGGCCGTAGGGTACCCTGGCTCCCCTGGCGTCGCGTATCAGGCGGTCGAGGGCATCCACGTTCAGCGAGCCGAACAGGATGTCCCTTAATAGGTGTTCCGTTGGCGTCAGGCTGTGCGGCGGTGTATCCCCGCGCGAGACCAGCCTGAAGACGTTGTGGGGCTCGAGGTCCCACTCTGCCCTCAAGACCTTCGCCACTTCGGTGTGTTCGATCCAACGCCTGCTCAACTCCTTGAGGGTGGGCGCGCCTGGCACCTTGATCCCTTCGACGGAAGCGGCGTAAGGGTAGCGGCCGGCATCTAGCAGCAGGGCAGCGGCCAGGGCGGCCCTCACGTCGCGGTCTTCGAGATAGGCGCCCGACTCCGCGATCCGCTTTAGCGTCAGCCCCGCGAGGTGGTAGACGCCAACCGCGTGATCCAGGCGCGTGTGACGGGCCCTCGGGAAAGATCCGAAGGTAAATCCGAGCTGACTCATGCCCCTCAGGCGTTGCATCGCGCCCGTCTCGAGCAGCGTCTTCACCGCCCGATCTATAGAGACGTCCCCCCAGATAACGTCCCTGACTCTTCTGCCGGAGCCCCCGAAGAGCTCCCCTACCGTACCGCTCAATTACGCTCCCGATCTCCTGCTCTCGGCTATTCTAACTAATATGTACACTTCCGAAAGGGTGCCTCGGGCCGGCGACGGGTGTAACATTCCATATCTCGAGAGAGGAGACGCCATACGCATAGAAGAGGTAAAGGCTCTACAGGGGGAGTCGGTGATCCTCAGGCCGCCGCGGGAGTCCGACGTGGAGGTGGTCTACTCCTGGGACAGGGACCCGGAGCTCGCCGCCTGGAACGGCCGCTCACCCATCTCCATCTCCCTTTCGGCGGCCCGTCGCGATTACCTGGCCCGCTGGGAGGATCCGAGCGTGAAGACTTTTATCATAGAGGCCCTAGGGGAGCCGATCGGCATGGCGACCCTCTACGACTTCCGCCGCGACGGCTGCGAACTAGGCATAAAGATCGGTCCCGGAAACCTTCGCGGCAGAGGCTACGCTACCGAAGCCGTTACCCTCCTCGTCGACTACGTCTTCCACACCCTGGGCCTCGCAGCCGTCCGAGGCTCGACCCTGGCCCACAACGACCGCATGCAACGTGTCTTCGAGAAGAACGGCTTTGTGCTAACCGGTGACGGTTCCCTACTGAGTCGCTACGATAACCGTCGCTACACAGAACTCTTCTACGAACGCCGGCAGGAGGATCACAAGCCGTAAGGTAAGATCTCCGTCGGAATTGCCACAGACGTCTCCAGAGTGCCCGCTACCAGGGCGCCGTTCTCCAGGAGCAAAATGCCGGCTCCCGCAATGCCCCGGCACCGCTTTCCATTCGCTATCTTGCCCTAACCGACTACAATAAGGCTGATGAAGACGCAGCTGGAGCTGAACATCAGGAGCCGGGGCGCGATGAGCGGGGTGCTGACCATGGGCAGCCTCGATCCCGCGTTCGCCGCCGCCACCAGCGTGCACGGAGAGCCTGTGGTCGTGGACCTGCGTACGGTCGATTTCGTCGAGCCGGCCGGGCTCTGCGCCCTCGCAGCACTACTGGAGTACCTGGGCGCGCGCTGCGAGGAGGTGGATCTCGCACTCGCAGGACGCGACGTGCCAGCCTATCTAGAGCGGATGAACTTCTTCAGGTCGTTCGGGGATAAGGTACGCACCAACGCCGACGTGTCCTCTCTGGAAGAGCGCAGGCGGCACAACCCCGGGACGCTGCAGGAGTTGATCAACTTCCACACCGAGGAGGAGATACCGGGGATCATACAGAGGATCTCGGAGATCCTGGAGAACCAGGGCTATCGCCTGCGCGAGCGGGTCGCCATCTGCTCTACACTCTCGGAGGTCTGCGCGAACGCCGCCGAGCATGGCGTCTCCTCTTTCGGGGCCTACGCCGCCGTCCAGGCCTACCACCACATCGTTAGCGGGTCCCGCCGCCGCGGCGAAGAGGTCCTCATCGCCATCGCCGACGGAGGCGTTGGCGTGCGCGAGACGCTCACTCGTAACCCCGAGTACGCCCAACATACCACCACCGACAACGATGCCCTGCGCCACGCACTCGAGATGGGCGTCTCGGCGACCGGTGAGATCGGCCGCGGAGGCGGACTCGCCCTCGTCGCGGGGATCGCCGCCCGCGCCGGTGGCTCCCTCTCTTTGCGCTCAGGCTCAGGCCGCGTAACCGTCTACGAGAACCGTAAGAACTCCCGTAACGTCCCCGACTTCCCAGGCACCTTCGTCCGCGTCTCCCTGCCACGTACCCCACAGGAAAAAACATCCGGATGAACCCAAAATACCCCCCAATACGCCGTTGACTTATCCAGGGAAGACCGGTACAATCCTCATATATGATTTCACTGACGACAGTGAGGACGGCTCCGGTGATTGAGGAGCGGGAGCACCGGGTCTTCGAGGTTGCCGGGGGCGACTTCGGGGGCAAGTTGATGGTGACCCGCAGGACGGGCCGCGCGGTTCGTGAGGCCCTCGAAGGGGCGCTGGAGGGATTGCCGAAGGGTGGCATTCTGTATGTGGACACGCGTGGGGTCGAGCTCATGGACTACTCGTTCGCGGACGAGGCGCTTGGGATACTGGCGTCGAGGTCTGCGAGCGGGGAGTATAGGGACAGGCATCTGGTTTTGGTCGAAGAGGACCGCGATCTCCTGGAGAACGTCGAGGCTTCTCTGAGGCAGCGCTCGCTGGCCATGATCCGGGTCGATGAGATCGGGGCCGAGCCGGGCATAGTCGGCAAGGTGCCCGACCATCTGGTCGAGACCCTGCAGGCGATCTACGACGCAGGCTCCATCACCAACGCGGCCCTCGCAGCGAGGTTGCATCTCAATCACACAGCCTGCAATAACAGGGCGACCAGACTCGCGAAACTCGGCCTGATCCATCGCCGTGTCGAGACCGCCGCCCCTGGCGGACGCCAGTATACCTACGAGCGGATCGCCTGATGTTTATTTTTGACCACATCCTCACCGAGCTCAGTGAAGATAGCGTTACCGGCTTCTGGTCGGAGGAGGTTCAGTGATGAGGGAAGAGTACATGATCGAGCGCCAGGGCAAGAGGTTCGTGCTCTATGCAGGGCTCTTGGAGGAGGCGCACAGCCGGGGACTCAGGAGCATCGAGACGGAGCTTTTACAGGTTCCTGCGAAGGAGAACGGCGAGGTCGCGATCGTGAAGGCCGTGATCCGGACTGAGGAGGGCAAGTTCGCTGGCATCGGTGACGCTTCCCCGCAGAACGTGAATCGGGCCATAGCTCCGCACTTGATCCGGATGGCCGAGACGCGGGCCAAGGCGCGCGCTCTCAGGGACGCCATCAACGTCGGCGTAACCGCTTTCGAGGAGCTCGGCGGCGAGGAAGAGGTCGTCGAGTCTTCCGGGACACAGGAGCGTGAAGGGCGGAACAGGGCCCAGAACGAGGAAGGAAGAGGCGAGCTTCCTGCGACCAGGAAGCAGCTCAACTACCTGGAGGCCCTCATCGCGGACGTCGTCGAGGATGGGATCGGGCGCTTCGAGGAGATGGTCGGGAAGCCTGTAGGGGAGCTCACCCGCGAGGAGGCGAGCGAGTGGATCGGGCGTCTCTCAGGGAGGGCCGCGTAGTGGGTGGGTCCGCCTGGATCGCTGCCCTAGGCGAGGAAGTCGTCTACCAGGAGGACCTCCCCGCCTGCTGCAGGCGCAGCGCCCTTCACCACGACGACTCGTTCGAGTGCCCTGTATGCGGCGCGATGTGGCGGGAGCCGCTGCCTGTGCGTCCCGAGGAGGATGCCTTCGCACAGCGCGAAGAGCGTAGAGGAGCAGCGTAGGGATAAAGGTTGGCACACGATGGGGGAGAGAGGGAGGCCGAAGGTGAGCGGAGAAGCAAAGCGCAAAGCGCGCAAGCGGCGGAGCGCCCTCAGGCCCGATACAGCGCTCGTCCCCGAAGGCGAACCCGAGCACGAGATCTACGTGTGGTCGTTGCCTACATGCTGCCTGCGCTCCCTCAAAGAGACGGCCATGTCCGATGTGGGTGAGCGGCGGCGCCTCGAGCTGGATTGCTCGTGCGGGCGGAGCTGGCGCATCACGACCAGCCTGGACTCTCGCATCCTGGAACGTTTCGTAACCCACGGAGGCCCACGGGTCGGGGGATCGTACCCGGCGGCATGATGAATAGCACTTCAGCATTTCAGCATCTCAGCACGCCGCCAGGCTTCGCCAGACGGCTTGTCAGCCAGTCAGCCACGGCTTCCGAGCACGCGAATGCTGAAGTGCTCATAGCTGAAATGCTGACAAGCGGAGGCGTCAGCCGGAGCGTGCTGACAGGCTAACAGAGGGGAGACGTAATGATGGAAGCACAGGATGTTCTGACACAGTACTTAGGCAGGGTGCGCGGTGGCAGGCTGCTCGACGCCGGCGAGGAGAAGGCTCTGGCCAGGCGGGCCCGCGGGGGGGACATGAGGGCCCGTCAGAAGCTCATCGAGTCGAACCTGCGGCTAGTGATCTCCATCGCCAAGAAGTACAGGGGGCGTGGCGTGCTCTTCGAGGATTTGATCCAGGAGGGGAACGCAGGCCTGATCCGGGCCGTCGAGAAGTTCGACCCCGAGATGGGCAACCGCTTCTCCACTTACGCGACGTGGTG
>DATDKO010000115.1:0-4869 GCA_036519935.1 Rubrobacter sp.
TCCCTTACCGACTACCAAGAGGCACGACCAGCGGTCCGTGGAGGAGATCTCGGTGTACAGTCCGTATCTCACCGCCCTCGCTGATCTCTTCTACCCCGAGATCTGCGTCGGCTGTGAGCGGAGGGCGAGCGACGTACTCTGCCGCACTTGCTTCGATGCACTCCCCCGTGTGGGCAGCCCCGTCTGCGGGCGTTGCGGGCTGCCGACCGCCTTCGCGACGTTCGTATGCGAGGAGTGCAAGAACGTCGACTTCGGTTTCCAGAGCGCGAGGGCGCCATTGAAGTATGATGGCGTTGGAAAACAGGTCGTCCACGCCCTAAAGTACCGCGGCTACAAACGGGTAGTCGGGCGGCTTGCCGCGCCGCTGATGCTGCAGGTCTTGGGCGAAGTTCGCTTCGACGCCGTCGTGCCTGTGCCGCTACACCGTTCCCGCCTGAGGAAGAGGGGCTTCAATCAGGCCGAACTACTCGCCAGGGGCGTCGCAGAGAAGATGAAAGCAACCGTATCGGATACACTAGAAGTCGTGCGCAGCACAAGGGACCAGGTCGAACTCTCGGCGGCCCAGAGAAGGGCCAACGTCGCAGGCGCCTACTCGGCCACCGAACCACTGCGCGGCACGATCCTACTCGTCGACGACGTCTTTACCACAGGAGCAACAATGAGCTCATGCGCAGCCTCACTCGTTCGGGCGGGCGCCCAAGAAGTCCACGCCCTGAGCCTGTGCAGGACATGTTAGCACTTCAGCATTTCAGCACGCTCCGGCCTTCGACCTCCGCTCGTCAGCTAGGTCGTGGAAGGCGGCGGGAAGCTTCTATGGAGAGGCTTGTTATCGTGGCGAACGATTCGCGGTCGAGCACGAGCGGCGAGCCGACACCAAGGAAGCCGAAATGCTGACAAGCGCCCGACAGGGCGCGTGCTGACAAGCTGAAATGCTCGCGATGACCGAAGGGAGGAGCGACATGGACATACTCATCAAGGGTCGCAACATGCCGGTGACAGAGGCTCTGGAGCGCTACGCCTGGGAGAAGGTGGAGCGGGTCGCCAGGTTCTTCGACGACGAGCGCACCGCGTCGCGGGCCGAGGTAGAGCTCGTCCACGAGAGGAACCGCGCCGTCTCCGAGCCTGAGGTAGCCGAGGCCACGTTGTTTATCAACGGATCTGTGCTTAAAGCCAGTGAGGCCTCCGAAGACATGTACGCCTCCATAGACGGGATGTCGGACAAGCTCGAGCGGCAGGTCAAACGCTTCAGGGGGCGCCAGATCGACCGCTGGCAGGGCCAGCTGAAGAATACGCCGGACGTGACGCCCGACGAGGCGCAACCCTTTATCGTAGAGGAGGAAGAGGAGATCGCGACGCGCATAGTGAGGACCAAGCAGTTCCAGATGAAGCCGATGGGCGCTGAGGAGGCCGTACTCCAGCTGGAGCTCCTCGACCACGACTTCTACGTGTTCACGAGCGCCGATACCGGTGATATAAATGTGGTATACCGGCGTCGTGACGGAGACTACGGGCTCATAGAGCCTGCCCGTTAGTCCGGTACGACCACTACTACGAGGTAGCTTGTTTTGGCGAACTTGTTGACGAAGATATTGAGGATGGGCGAGGGTCGCAAGGTCAAGGTCCTCCAGCAGCGCGTGGAGGCGGTCTCGGCGTTGGAGCCCGAGATAGAGAAGGTCTCCGACTCGGAACTGCGGGAGAAGACGGACGAGTTTCGCGAGAGGCTCGCCGAGGGAGAGACCATCGACGATCTGCTGCCCGAGGCCTTCGCCGTCGTGCGGGAGGTCTCCAGGCGTACCCTCGGGATGCGTCCCTTCGACGAGCAGGTAATGGGCGGCATAGTCTTGCATGAGGGGAAGATCGCGGAGATGAAGACGGGCGAGGGCAAGACGCTCGCTGCGACCATGCCCGTTTACCTCAACGCCCTGGAAGGCAAAGGCGTCCACGTCGTCACCGTCAACGATTACCTTGCACGCCGCGACGCGGCTTGGATGGGTGAGATCTACACGTTTCTCGGCCTCGAGGTCGGCCTCATCCAGGAGAGCATGGACTTCGCCGAGCGGAAGATCGCCTACCACTCGGATGTCACTTACGGGACCAACGCACAGTTCGGCTTCGACTACCTCAGGGACAACATAGCGACGTCACCAGACCAGCTAGTGCAGCGCGAGCTCAACTTCGGGATAGTGGACGAGGTCGACTCCATCCTGGTCGACGAGGCGCGCACCCCCCTGATCATCTCGGGCATGCCGGAGACCGCCGCCGACGTCTACTACCGATTCGCCGCCATAGTCCCGCGCCTGAAGAGCGGCGAAGACTACGAGGTGGACGAGAAAAAGCAGCAGGTAGCCCCGACCGAGAGCGGTGTCGAGAAGGTAGAGATGGCCCTCGGCATAGAGAACCTCTACGACGACGTCAACACCAATCTCGTCAACCACCTGAACCAGGCGCTGAGGGCGCAAACGCTCTTCCACAAGGACGATGAGTACATCGTCACCGACGGGCAGGTCTACATCGTCGACGAGTTCACGGGACGTGTGCTCGAGGGCAGGCGTTACTCCGAGGGGCTACACCAGGCCATCGAGGCCAAAGAAGGCGTCGAGATCAAGGAAGAGAACCAGACCGTAGCCACCATCACCATCCAGAACTTCTTCAGGATGTACGACAAGCTCTCAGGCATGACGGGCACGGCAGCGACCGAGGCCGACGAGTTCATGCACACCTACAAGATGGAAGTCGTCTCCATCCCGACGCACGAGGAGATGATCAGGGACGATAAGGATGACCTCGTCTACAAGACCGAGAAGTCCAAGCACAAAGCCGTCGTCGAGGACATCATCGAGCGCAATAAACAAGGCCAACCCATCCTTGTCGGCACGGTCTCCGTGGACGTCTCGGAGCGCCTGTCGGCGCTGCTAAACCGGCGTGGGATTGCGCACAACGTTCTCAACGCCAAGCAACACGAGCGGGAGGCGGAGATCATCGCCGGGGCCGGCGAGCGGGGCGCCGTGACCATAGCGACGAACATGGCGGGCCGCGGTACGGACATCAAGCTGAGCGAGGGAGTGCCCGGGCTCGGGGGACTCTACGTCCTCGGCACCGAGCGTCACGAGGCTCGCCGTATAGACAACCAGCTCAGGGGCCGCTCGGGGAGGCAGGGGGACCCCGGCGAGTCGAGGTTCTACCTGTCCTTCGAGGACGAACTCCTCAGGCTCTTTGGCGGTCAGCGGATGCAGGGGATCATCGAGCGCATCGGGCTCGAAGAGGATGTGCCGATCGAGGCCGGTATGATCTCCAACTCCGTGAGGCGCGCCCAGGAGCAGGTCGAGAGCCGCAACTTCCAGATTCGCAAGCGCATACTCGAGTACGACGACGTCCTCAACAAGCAGCGCGAGGTGATCTACGCGATAAGGCGCGACATCCTGATGGGCGAAGACGTCGACACGAAGTCCTACGTGGAAGATGTGCTCACGGAGGTCGTCTCTGAGTACGTCTCCGAGAATGTCTACCCCGAGGACTGGGATCTGGACGCCCTCACGACCGAGGTGAACCGCTTCTATCCCAGCAGGATCGATTTCAAAGCTATCGATGTCGAGACTCTTACGGCCGCCGAGGTCCTCGCGATGGTCCTCCAGGACGCCGACGAGCGCCTCGAGGAGCGCAAGGCCGAGTGGGACGAGCGATCCGCCGAGCTCGAGAGGCGCGGGCTCGCGCGCGGTGACGGGGTGGCCACGTTCGAGGAGGCCGAGCGCAGGACGCTGCTCTCGGTGGTCGATTCCCGCTGGCGGGAGCACCTCTACGAGATGGACTACCTGCGGGAGGGAATCGGCTGGCGTGGTCTCTCCCAGCGCGACCCGCTGGTCGAATACAAGCGGGAGGGCTTCGACATCTTCCAGGAGATGGAGCGGGGCCTGAAGGCGGACTACGTCACCTACATCTACCGCGTGGAGAACATCAAGCTGCGCGAGGAGGAGATGCAGCAGCTCTCCTACAGCGGCGGCGAAGAGCCGAACCAGCGTCCGAAGAGCCCGCGCAAGACCGCGAGCAAGGTCGGGCGCAACGAGCCCTGCCCGTGTGGCAGCGGCAAGAAGTACAAGAAGTGTCACGGGCAGCCAGGCGCGCCGCCGCTCGGGTCCGAAGCCCGGGCAGGTTAGTGACAGAACTCGAGGACAAAACATCCGAGCTGGAAGGGCGCCTCGCCGAGCTCGAGGCGTTTTTCGACGTGGAGCGGTTACGCACAGAGGCCGAAGGGCTCGGTGAGGACATGAGCCGTCCTGGTTTCTGGGACGATCCCGAAGAGGCCAGGACGGTATCAGCACGCTTCTCGCGGATACAGGGCAGAGTCGATCTGCTCGACGGGCTGAGGGAGCGCCTCTCGGATTCGGGGGAACTTCTCGAGCTCGCCGAGGAGGACGGAGAGTTGCTCCCCGAGGTCAGGGAGGAGCTCAGGCGGGTCGAGCGGGTCCTCGAGGAGCAAGAGGTCGCCAGGCTCTTCGCCGGTGAGTACGACGAGGGTGACGCCATACTCACGATAAACTCGGGCGCGGGCGGGGTAGATTCGCAGGACTGGGCCGAGATGCTGGCCCGCATGTACCAGCGCTGGGCCGAGCGGCGGGGCTTCGGGCTCGAGGTGATCGAGTACACAGAAGGCGAGGAGGCAGGCATAAAGAGCGCCACCTTCACCGTCTCGGGGGAGTATGCCTTCGGGCTCTTATCTGCCGAACGTGGGGTACATCGTCTCGTCAGGATCAGCCCCTTCGACGCCGGCGCAAGGAGGCACACCAGCTTCGCCTCCGTCGCCGTCGCACCCGTCGTCGGTGAGGCCGTCGAGGTCGAGATCGAGGAGAAAGACCTCAAGGTGGATACCTACAG
>DATDKO010000116.1:0-2303 GCA_036519935.1 Rubrobacter sp.
TCCTCGGGCGGGCTTCCTGTAAAGGCTGAGATGAGGCATGCTGCCGGCGTGGTGTTCCCGATACCCATGTCGCCCGTTACCAGGAGGTCAACCCCACCGCTCTCGACGAGTTCCTCCGCGACTCCCGCCCCAGCCATCACAGCCCGCGCGGCCTCCTCACGACTCATTGCAGGCCCGCGACTCAGGTCATCTGTCCCACGCCGCACCTTCGCGGCCCGCAGCAGCGGGTGCCCCTCCAACACTCCGGCGACCCCGACGTCGAGAACGCTTACCCTCGCCCCCACCGTCTTCGCGATGGCGTTTACCGCCGCCCCTCCTGTGCAGAAGTTACTCACCATCGCCGCCGTAAACTCCCGCGGCCAGGGCGAGACACCGCGGTCGAGGACGCCGTGATCTCCGGCACAGACAACAACGGCAGGGCTCTCAGGGACGGGCGGCGGGCACTCACCTGCCATCCCAGCGAGCCGCGCGCCGAGTTCCTCCAGCAGTCCCAGGCTAAAGGGCGGTTTGGTGAGCCCAAGGTGTCGGTTTCGCGCTTCCTCGACGACGACCTTTTCTGGCGGAGGTATCTCCGCGGCGAGCTCCAGTAAGCGGTCTTCCAGAGCCACGGCTAGTGATGGTGGCCGTGGTGGTCCTCAGGCTCGTCAGGGTGGTAGTGGGGCGTTGCCGGGGCGCCGACCTTCTCCTCGAAGCCAGGCAGGGCGACGCGGTGGACGCACACGTCGCAGTTCATGCGGATGTCCCCTTCCACGGCCTCTGTATAACGCTCGACCACAAGGTCAGCCACCAGCTCGTCAGGCCCGAAGTACCCTGCGTAGCGCACCTCGACGCCGGGGTTCGCTCGGGTGAATGCTTCGCTCTGCCCGCGGATACGCTCTTCGAGTACGCCGGTAAAGAGGAAATAGGAGAAGACCACGACGTGATTGGCGCCGAGTTTGAGGCAGCGATCCAGCCCGTTCGCGACATCGGGCGGGGTCATGCTGACGTAAGCACTCTCGACTACGGGGTAAGGCCGTCCTTCGTAGAACAGGCGCGCTATCTTGGAGAGGTCCGAGTTGGCGTCGGGGTCGGAGGAGCCGCGCCCGACGATGAGGATCGCTGTCTCACCCTTCTCCTCCTCGAGGTCGACGCTGGAGATTCTCTCGCCCATCAGTTCGAGAAGCTCGGGCCTTATGCCGAGAGCGCGACCGTAGCTGAAGTTCATTTCGGGGTGGCCCATCTTCTCGCGCACCAGGGTCGCAGGGATATCGTCCTTGGCGTGACCTGCGGCCAGGAGCATCAGCGGGACGGCGGCGACGTTCCGCGTCCCTCTCTCTGCGAGCCGGTCCACGCACTCCGAGATGGGGGGTCGGGAGAGCTCGATAAAGCCTCCCTCGACCGTCAGAGATGGGTTTCGCCGGCGCACCAGATCGACCAGGCCGTGGAACTCGCGTACCCCGCGAGGGTCGCGGCTGCCGTGGCCCACGATCAGCAGCGCTGGGGCGTCTTCGGTTTCGTAGATTCCGTTTGTTTCGATACTTACCGTTCGCCTCATGTCATCCCTCCTCGTAATAGATGAGAGCGTTCAGAGCCGCTGCTGCGACCGCAGAACCGCCTTTCGGTCCCCTGTTCGCCACGGCAGGCAGGCCACTGGCTACAAGCGCACTCTTCGACTCGCCGGCCCCGACGAAGCCAACGGGGAGTCCGACCACTAGATCAGGAGCAACGTCGAGCCCGAGCAGCTCGAAGAGCGCCGTTGGCGCGTTCCCGACGACCCAGACGGCTCCTTCGCCGACCTCCTCCGCGGCCAGCCTGAAGCCCGCCGCAGTGCGCGTGATGCCGAGTCGTTCGGATAACGCTTGGGCGCTGGGGTCGGAGACCAGGCACAGCGTCTGGCGGCCTGTGATCCCGGCCGCCACCATCCCCACGTCGGTAACGACGGAGACGCCTCGCCGCAGGGCTGAGATCCCACTTTCCAGGGCTGTCTCGTCGAGGATCAGGCTCTCCGCGTAGTCCAGGTCCGCCGAGGCATGGATGACTCGTTCCGCAACGGCACGAGAAAGGGGTCCCAGGTGCGAGAGGTCGACCATCCCGCGCAGGATGCGGTAGCTCTCCGTCTCTATGGGATGAGCGCGCCTCATTCGGCCTCCAGCAATACCTCCACACACGCCGAAACCGGACAGATCTCGGCACACTCGGCGCATCCCGAACAGCGGTCTTCCAGGACGATGAGGGGCGCACCGTAGTTCCTGGGAGCGGGAAGGATCGCCTTCTCCGGGCAGGTCCTTATGCACGCTCCGCAACCGGCGCAGGCTTCTGTCACG
>DATDKO010000117.1:0-3520 GCA_036519935.1 Rubrobacter sp.
GACCTTGGCCTCTCCCTCGGGGACGGGGATTTGGGCCGATCTCTCCCTTATGCTGAAGAACTCCTCGAAGTGCCTGTAGCCGACATTCTTGGCGTCGTGGTTGCCCATCGCGTAGATTACGTTAGGGCACTCCAGACGGACGAAATACTCTTTCGCCTCCTCGAACTCCCAGCGGTATCCCTCCATCGTCAGGTCCCCCACGATGGCCACGAGGTCCGGCTCCAGGGCGTTGCTCTCCTCGACGGTGGCCTCCAGGAGATCCTGCCGAAACAGCCCCGAACCCACGTGGACATCGGACATCTGTACTATCCGCATCTGTCACTCCCTTCTGAAACCTGGCCCTCCGAAACGTTTCCCATCGCCTCCAGGAACGCCTTCGCCTGCCTTAGCTGCTCATCGACGGAACCGGGGGCCGTGGAGCCTGCGGAGACCTTGTTTTGCACGCTCCCGCGCGGCGTAAGCAGCCCTTCTGGCATCTCCGAGAGCGCGGGATGCGCCGCCGCAAGCTCCTCTTGTGGCACGTCCTCGAGCGACACCTCCAGTTCCTCACACCTTCGAACGAGTCTCCCCACGGCGTGATGCGCATCTCTGAAAGGAATTCCCTTCGCCGCGAGGAAGTCCGCCAGCTCCGTGGCGAGGGCGAAACCCCCTGCCGCCTCGGCCATCCGTCCGCCGTCGAAGCGCGCTGTCCGCAACATCTCGGGCAGGACGGCGAGCATGGCGAGCACGGAGTCCACCGCGTCGAAGAGAGGTTCTTTGTCCTCCTGGAGGTCTTTCGAGTAGCCGAGCGGGAGGCCTTTGAGGGTGATCAGGACCCCATTCAAGTCCCCGATGAGGCGGCCTGTCTTGCCGCGCATGAGTTCGTAGGCATCGGGGTTCTTCTTCTGGGGCATGATGGAGGAGCCCGAAGAGTACGCGTCGTCGATGGTGGCGAACCCGAACTCGGCGCTGGTCCACAGTACCCATTCTTCCCCTAGCCTGCTCAGATGCACCCCGAGTACGGCGCAGGCGTAGAGGAGGTCGAGGACGAAGTCCCGCTCCGAGACCGCGTCAAGCGAGTTGGTGAACGGCTTCATCCCGAGCTCTGCGGCCGTGAACGACGGGTCCACCGGGTGCGGCGTGCCTGCGAGCGCCGCCGCGCCCAGCGGCGAAACGTTCGCCGCCTCCGCGGCCGCCTCGAACCTTCGGAGGTCCCGGCGAAACGCCTCGAAGTAGGCGAGTAGGTGGTGGGAGAGCAGAATCGGCTGCGCGCGCTGAAGATGGGTGTAGCCGGGTAGAACGAGGTCCCCGTTCGTCTCGGCCACCCCGACTAGCGCCCGCATCGCGGCGAGCAGGCCCGAACTTATCCGCTCTGCCGCGTCCCTGACGAAGAGGTGCAGGTCGAGGGCGACCTGATCGTTGCGGCTGCGGCCCGTATGCAGCTTGAGAGCAACATCGCCCACGAGCTCCTTCAGCCTGCGCTCTACCGCCGTGTGCACGTCCTCGTCCCAGAGATCCCACGCCAACTCCCCCGACTCTACCTCCCGTAGCACCGCTTCGAGCCCACTTACCAGCGTCGCTGACTCTCTATCCGAGATTATCCCTTGCGCCCCCAGCATCTTCGCGTGGGCGACGGAGCCACGTATGTCGTGGGGAGCGAGACGGATATCGAAGGGGATGGAGGCGTTGAGGCGCTCGAAGGCTTCGGCAGGTGAAGCTCCGAACCTTCCTCCCCACAACCGCTCAGATGTGTTCTTGCCTCCATCGCTCATGAAAGTAGAGTTTAGCGGAGCATTGCGCGCCGCACCCGGATGTACCACCCGACGGCAGCCCTTCCGCCGGACGGACCTTGGGTCAATCTGTTCCGAAAAGCGTGAGAAGTGCTTTCACCGCCAGCTCCGCGCGCTCCTCGACCTGTGCGAGCCCAGGCGACGGCACTGGTGTGTCAGGCACTATCGGGACGAGCGAGAAATGCGCGGAGGTAGTGGTTTACACCGTCGAGGGCTGCCCGCGCGGGCACGTGCCGGCAGCCCCACAAGCATCTGGCGTGGACGAGGTTGGAGAAAAGCTGTCGCGCTCGCGGGAGGACAGCCCTGGCGGGGAAGAATACGTCATCCTGGGAGGCGAACACCGCCACCGGGTCCCCGAAGCCTCGAAGCTCTTCCTCGGTCGCCATCCGGGGCAGGCCGGCGTCTAGCCTGACGTACCGGTAGATCGCCCCGAGCTGCCGAACTGCGAGGTCTGCGGGTTCGGTCAGTATGGGGCTTGCCGCTCGCAGCAGTCGCTCCCTGGTTGGCCTAAGGCGGTAGAGGAGCATGGGCAGCGCAACCTCGAAGAGTATCCGTGGGATAGGTCCCGCGGCCACGGCCGCGGGTGAGAAGAGCGCCGCCCGCGAGATGCGTTCGGGAGCCAGGCCCATGGTCCTTATGGCGAGACCCGCCCCGTAGGAGAGGCCCAGGAGGGGGACACGCCGGAGACCGAGACCATCCAGGACGTCCTCGACCCACCAGGCGTGTCCGTCGCCTTTGGGGGAGGGCCGGGTCTGCGAGCTTCTGCCCGGCTGTCCAACCAGGTCAGGGGCGTAAAGGCGATGGTCAGCCGCCAACGGCGAAAACCACCGCAGACAGGTTGGATTCAGAAAGTTGCCGCCAGGCAGGAATAACACGGGCGGCGCGTCCTTTGGCCCTGCAGCGAGTACGTGGGTGTCTCCGGCGCGCGTGCCGACCGTCAGGCTCTCGTATCGCAAACCGAGATCGTCAAGCGCCTCGTTGTAGAGTGCCTGGATCTCGGCTTCTCCCTCCCGACTCTTGTAGATGGACCCGGGCATCACGTCTGTGCCGACAGGCTTCAACGACGGCGCCTGCGGACACGGAGCCTAGCCTCCGGCTCGCTCCTTGTCTTCCGACCGACTCTTCCTCTGGTAGATCCTTACGGCGCCCTTTAGGGTAGAGAGCCCGAGTGTGGCATGCCTCGTGCGGCTGCCTATAAGCTCTCTACCCAAGGAGTCGATGAACTCTTCGTAGTCCAACTCCAGGACCTCTTCCATGCTGAGGCCCTCGCCCAGGATGCGCTCGACCACTATGGAAGTTGCCCCCATGCTTATGGTGTCACCCTGACCCGTCCAAGATAGCCCCTCTATCTTGCCGTCGTCGCCTCCCTTGAGGTAGATGACCACCGACCCCCCGCACTCGGGGCTGCCGCCTGGTATGGCAACGTCGGCGTCTTTTTGTACGCTTTCCTCGTTCTTGTGGCGAGGATTCCTGGCGTGCTCGACCAGGAGCGCGGCGACGTTCCTTTTGCGATCCGGCTCCTTACTCTGCGCCTCCAAACCACTATCGCTCTATGGGGGCACGCACCAGGTTGCCCCACTCGGTCCAGGAGCCGTCGTAGTTACGCACACCCTCATAACCGAGGAGGTACTTCAAGACGAACCACGTGTGGGAAGAGCGCTCTCCTATCCTGCAATAGGCTATTACGTCGTCCCCCTGGCTGAGGCCGACCTCTCCCTCGTAGATCTCCTTCAGCTCATCGGAGCTCTTGA
>DATDKO010000118.1:0-3414 GCA_036519935.1 Rubrobacter sp.
CAACATAATCACCGGCCCCGGTTCCGTCGTCGGGGACGAGGTGGCGGCCAACCCAGGCACCCAAGCGATCGGTTTTATCGGCTCCATCGAGACCGGGCAGAAGGTGGCCTGGCGTGCCGCCGGCAAGACGCTACTCCTCGAGATGGGGGGCA
Organism: Rubrobacter sp.; assembly: GCA_036519935.1. Taxonomy (GTDB): domain Bacteria; phylum Actinomycetota; class Rubrobacteria; order Rubrobacterales; family Rubrobacteraceae; genus Rubrobacter_D. Next base: position 153 of record DATDKO010000118.1, read on the forward strand.
ACGGACCGATGGTGATTCTGGACGATGCCGACCTCGACGTCGCCGCGGAGGCGAGTCTCACCTCCGCCTTCCTGGGCGCCGGTCAGAGCTGCACCGCCGGGGAACGGTTCCTGGTGCACGAGAGGGTCTACGACGCCTACCTCGAAGGGCTCGGCGGGGCGATCGAGCGTGGGATCATACTCGGCGACCCCTTCGACCCGATCACCACGCTCGGCCCCCTCAATAACGAGCCGACGGCCGACAAGATGGATCGGCACATCTCCGACGCGCTGGAGGGTGGCGCGGAGTTGGTCTCAGGCGGGGCCCGCGCCGAGGGCTTCCCTCCGGATCTCTACTACCGCCCGACCGTGTTGGGCAAGGTCACCGCTGAGATGCGCGTCTCGAGGGAGGAGACCTTCGGACCGATCGTTCCAGCAACCGTCATCCGCAATGAGGAGGAAGCCATAAGGGCAGTCAACTCCTCGCCCTACCGCCTGCTCTGCGCGGTCTTTACTCGGGATCTGGCGAGAGGCTTGCGCTTCGCCGAGGCGGTGAGGACCGGCTGGGTCAACATAAACGCCTCATCCAACCACTGGGAGAGCCACCTTCCCTTCGGCGGGCGAGCGGGGTCACGCTCCGGCTTAGGTCGCGTCGGAGGCCGTTACGCGATGGAGACCTTTACCGAACTCAAGACCGTCATCGTGAGCTTGTAATAGTGGAGATCGGCGGGGTGCACGCGTTCGATCCAGAGATCACGGCCCTCCCTCCACCTCCTCGGGCAGGTCGTACCAGCGTTTGCGATCACCTATCTTCGAACGCATCTTCCACCCAAAGGTCTTCGGCTCTTCCTCGATGCGTGCGAGCAACGCCCTGACACGCTCCGTGATGCGCTCCTTGCTCTCGTCTTTCAGGTCGAAGCGATTCAGGTAACCGTCCAGGGCTTCGAGGTTGGCCGTGAACGTGCGCCACAGGCCCCAGTCGGAGGCGCACAGTTTGGCGATATGGGCAGCGTTTATCGTGTCTCCGTCCTGCTCGCCCACGGGATGGTCGTGCAAGAGGGCGAGGGCGTCGCCGACATCCTTCTCGTTGAGCTCGATGATCTGGAGCTTCGTAAGCAGAAGCTCAGCGAGTGGGACGGTAAGCGGCTCCATGGTCATACGGTCCCCGAAGGGGATCTCGTGGCACATCCTGAAGTTGCCGACAAGGACGTCGACTTGCCTGTCGTGCTTCTCGTCGAAGTAAAGTAGCCGCTCCCGGCCGTACATCGCGTTGAAACGTGTCTGCGGGACGTATCCCAGGGACTCGAAGAACCGCTGCGCCTGGGTGGACTTACCCTTCTGTGTGATCCAATCCAGGTCAGCGTACTCTCGCTCGAAGGCGGGCTCCAGGCCGCCCTTCGCGCGCACCTTTATGGCCACCCCTCCAAGCAGACGAAGCGCCACGTCGTTGCGCTCGGCCTCCTCGGCGACGCGCACGGCCTCTTCGACCATGTCCGCCCTGATATCTTCCGTGCTCTGCTCTTTGCTCGTCACAACTCCTCCTGCGTGTTCTTTGCGGCTTCGATCCAAGGCCGCACCAGCTCTCTGTTCTCTTCGAGCCACCGGCTGACGCCCGCCTCAGGATCTTCCGCCTCGTTTATGGCCAACTCGAGGCTGCCTACCTGGTCCTCGCCGAGCCTCATGGCGGTGATAAGGGCATAGGCAACCGGTTCATCCTCGGCGAACCCTTCTCGCGTGACCGAATGCAGCGTCTGGGGGGCATCCACCGATCCCATCGCGTTCTTCGGGTCGGAAAGGTAACGGAACTCGTACTCCTGGTTCATCCAATGCGGCGACCAGGCGAGGAACACGAACGGCTCTTTCATGCTGTACGCATGCTCTAGCTCGGCCAGCATAGCCGGCGTGGTGGCCCCGACAAGGCTGGATTGCAAATCGTAGCGCGGGACCACGTCGGTCTCGATCTTCTTCATCAGGACGGCACCAGGTTCTATGCCCGTGATCATGTCGGTCCCCGAGGAGTCGAGGTCGGAGATACTACGCACGTCCTGCATGTAATCGGGGACTGCTATGCCGTACCTGGTCGGATCGACGTACCACGGCTCCTTGGAGACCTCGATCCGGCCCCTACCCCCCTCCACGAACTGCTCGTGGTTCGGCATCCAGGCATCCAGGAAAGCATCGGTTTCGCCTTCGATCAGGTCCTTGTAGACGGGCCCGACATCGTCGGCGAGCTTGAGCTCGACGTTATCATAGCCGAGTTCCTCTTCGAGCAGCACCTTCGTCAGGTAGGAGTTGGCCACGTTCTCGTCCCAGCCCAGGTAGCCGAGCGTGAGATCCCCGCCGCCACCGAACCCGCAGCCTGCACCGAGGGCCCCTGCTATCAGCAACAGAAGCGAGGTCTTCAGTAATGTCATGAGCGGCCCGACCAGCCCTGCTCTTTTCGGCGGGTCGGTCGTCCCTTTCGGACGACTGCCTCTCCGTAAGCTGTAATCAGCCTCCGCGGCCACTCCTTCGTTAGCCTGCAACGTAGGATCGCATGCCCCGCCGCTTACACCTCTCCCGCGGCGAAAACATAAATGCATGCAACCCTCCCGCCCCCTCCACCCTACCGTGGCGCGAGTACCGCTGAATCATACGTCGTTGCCGACCCTCGTTCAACTTGAATGCGCGTCCCAGACGAGTGCAGGCCCGCTCTAGCACAGTGGGTGGACTGGGAGATCTCTGGCCACGACCCGGTGGTAAGCTTGGCCTTCGCGGGTTAAAGTGTTGGCGCTTTTGCGCCTGTAGCTCGGGGATAGAGCAGCGGTTTCCTAAACCGCTTGAGGCACTTACCGTCATATACCGCTGAGTACCGGAATAGGCATGAACACGCTGAATGCCCTCCTCTGGCACACCAAACGATTACCGCCTAATGCCGCTACGTACCGCCTCCATTGCTGACACATTGCTGACACTTATGAAGACTCAACTTAGCTTGCGTTTTAAGCACAGGGACTCCGGGAGTGGCCGCTGATTTCACTGCGGGGCACGATGCTTCGCGCTATGGATTCCTCTGCTCTGGACACCTTCCGCGCCTTCAGAAGCTCACTCTACAACTGCCTCCATCGCCGCGCTGACACCCTCTTCGAACTCACCGATGCCCTGCTCACTGCTGAGCAGATCCCTTCGCCAGTACACTTGAGCCTACAGCCTTCTCACCGCCGTGGCTGGGGCAGTCTCTACAACGCGCTGAGCCATGGACGAATCGACGCCCAAGCTCTGCGGAGGCTGCTCGCTCACCATCC
>DATDKO010000119.1:0-2398 GCA_036519935.1 Rubrobacter sp.
GCAGCGCTAGACTTCTACCCATCTCTCTCGTTGTCCTCGTCGGCTGGAGCTTCCGCCGGTTCTTCGTCGCCCGCCGGCTCGTCCGCGCCGCCGACGATCATCGAGACCAAGCGCTCGTGGTTCTCCTGGTTGGGCTCAGCCTCTCCCACGACATTGCCCTGGCGGAGGACTACAGCCCTGTCTGCAACCTGCATGATGTGTTCCAGGTTGTGGGAGATCACGATCACCGAGACCCCGTGTCCGGGGGCGTCCTGGATCAGGCGCAGCACGTTGCGCGATTCGCGGGCGCCCAAGGCCGAGGTCGGCTCGTCGAGGATCACGATCTTACGCCCGAAGGCCATGGCGCGGGCGCTGGCGACGGCCTGCCGCTGGCCTCCACTCATCAGGCCCGTCTCCACGTCAGCCCCGGGGAGGTTTATCTCCAGGCGGCTCATGAGTTCGTCAGCCTCGCGCGCCATGTCCTTGTCCTTGACCCAGCCCCAGTTCCCTAGCCAGCCAGGGGTCGTCGGCTCTCTACCAGCGTAGAAATTCCCGACGACGTCGAGGTTGTCGAAGAGTGCGAGGTCCTGGTAGACAGTCTCGACGCCGAGGGAGCGGGCCTGCATGGGCGAGGTGATATGGACCTCTTTGCCATCGATAAGGATCTGTCCCTCATCGGGCTCGTGGACGCCGCTGAGGCATTTGATCAGGGTCGACTTCCCCGCCCCGTTGTCGCCGAGGAGCGCAAGTACTTCGTTACGTTCCAGCGTGAGGCTCACGCTGTTCAAGGCCAGGGTTGCCCCGAAGCGCTTGGTAAGGTCCCTTATCTCGAGGACGGGGCCTCCGTTCTCCTCCCTTGGCTGCTGTGCCTGCTCGGTCTCCATGTCTCATGCCTCCCTGGCCTGGAGTGTACGGAAGCGTTGCTCGAGCCTGCGCCTGAGCACGTCGAGCTCGACCGCTATTACAACGATCACGCCCGTCGCCACAAGCTGGTAGTAGACGTTGACGTTCAAGAGGTTCAGGCCGTTCTGGATGACGCCGATGATGAGCGCGCCGACGATCACATTGATGACCGTCCCCCTGCCTCCGAAGAAGCTCGCGCCGCCGATGATCACGGCGGCGATGGCGGTAAGCTCCTGGAGCTCGCCCGCCGTCGGGAAGCCCGCATCGGTCCTGCCCGCTGTGAGCACCCCGGCGAACCCTGCCATGAGACCGCTGATGACGAACACCGAGATAAGCACCCTGTCCACGGGTATACCTTGCCTGCGCGCCGCCTCCTTGTCGCCACCTACAGCGTAGATCCAACGTCCCCACTTCAGGCGCCGCGTCACGATAATCGCCAGCGCGGCCAGCGCGGCTACCACGATGACGGGCATAGGGATGGGCCCGATGTACCCGCTGCCGAGGAACACGACGATCGGGGACATCCCAGGGATGGGACGGCCGTCTGAGATCACGAGCGCGAGACCCCTGGCCGCGTACAGCATGGCGAGGGTCGGTATAAAGGGATGGGGCATCTTACCCTTCACGTAGAGGAATCCGTTGATCCAACCGCACACCACACCGGTAAGGAGTATGACCAGAAATGCTAGCAGCCCGCCCGCACCCGAGGTCGCCGTATACACTATGGCCCCTGTCACGGTCGACAGGCCGAGGACGGACCCGACCGAGAGGTCGATGCCGGCCACCAGGATCACGAAGAGCTGGCCTATGGCTAGAACGGCGAGGACCGAAGTCTGGACGACGACGTTCGAGATGTTGGCCCCTGTCAGAAACACGGGGCTAAGGAGCGTCATGGCCAGGACCAGGAGCAGCAGGATGATGGCGGGACCCAACCTTATTATAGAAAGGCTAAGGCGTATGGATCTTTCGGTGGTGCCGCCAACTTGGCTACCTGTGATCCTCTCGATAAAGGCACTCATTTCTCTCCCCTCTTCCAGAGAGGGTCATGTGCGCTTTGCCGTGCCGACCCTCTCGCAACCCTGGAACCCCTGCCTGAGACGATGCTACTGGAGTGCCCACCCCGTGTCAACGGACTCTGGTAGAGAAGATGCTCAGAAGTTCGGAGGCCAACTGGTTTGTCTTTCTGAAGCTCTTGCTAATTGCGCTGCCAATCACCCTGCTCACGTTCGAGGAGGAGTACGGCGTTCAAGTTCGCTTCGATAACCGCAGTCATCCCCGCAGAGGAGGTGTCCTGGCTTATCGCGCCCATGGTTGGTCTGCTCCTCATTTCAGGTTCCTATCCCCATCAGGTAGCGTAGCATCTTCGCCGGGTGCGGCGCATCCCCGTATGGGTAATCGTTGCTCTTGCCGGAATATTGCTTGCAGCTTGCGAACTTCGTAAGACGCCCCTTCAGAAGCTTACCGGCTATGCATCTCGACTACTCTGAGTTGAAGGCAAATTCTCGGAGAGCCGACG
>DATDKO010000120.1:0-2571 GCA_036519935.1 Rubrobacter sp.
GCCAGTGAGGGCCGGGTTGCCGGCGATGGAGATCAAACGCTCGTCCCCCACAGCTCCGGTTATCTGTTCGCACTGCCTGTGGGTGCGCTGGTCGTTCCATAACAGCGCCGGCCTTACTACCTCACCTGATGAATCGAGGAACACGGAGCCGTGCATCTGCCCTGTGAGCCCGATGCCTGCTATCTGCTCTCCTGTCTCTGTGGCGACTTTCTTTATGGTCTCTTTGGCTCCTTCCCACCAGTCTTCGGGATCTTGCTCGGTCCAGCCAGGGCGCGGGCTGTGGAGCGGGTACTCTGAGGAGGCTTCGGCGACTATTTCTCCCGACTCGTCCACGGCGACGACCCTCGCGCCGCCGGTCCCGACGTCGAGGCCGATTTGAACACTCACGCCTCTCCCCTGCCCTCACGCGCCTCTTTGCGGCGGCTGGAGATCTCCGCCTCATAACCTTCGTCCATGCCGAGCGCTGCGTAGACCGCCTTCTGGCCGGCCAGGGCGTCAGCACGGGTCTTAGCCTCCCGAAGCCCGGTTCTGTCTATCTTCCGCGCCAGGTCCCAGACGAACTCCCACTGCAGGATGGCGCGCCTGACGGCGGCCACCTGGTCTTCCGTATAGGGATAGAGGTCGAAGCCCATGATCTCCCCTTCTTCCCCGTAGCCCGTGTCCTGGAGCGTCTGGGCCAGCTCGAGGGTCTGCATGAAGAAGTTGGTGCCGACCACGTTGTCGTCGTCGAAGGTGCCCCATCCGTCGTTGCCGTGCTGGTGGCCGAGCTTGTGCTCCGAGGCCAAGAGGTCTGCGTACTCGGCCAGGTTCTCGCCGTTCATTATGAGGTGCTGCCAGTCCATGTTGACCTGCAGATTGGTCGTGTCCACCCCGAGGGTGTTGACCTTCTGGATCGTGAAGAGCGTCATACCGATGTTCTGCATCAGGATCTTCATAGCGGGCTCTGAGTTCTTGTGCTCCAGAAAGACCTTCACGCCCTTCTCGTTGGCGTGGTCGGTCAACTCGGCGACACCCTCGACAAAGCGACGCCAGATCTCCGCGTAAGGACGCTGGAAAGTGTAATTGTAGCCCTCGGCGCCAGGCCAGATGATGAAGTTCGCTCCTACTCGTGCGCAGAGGTCTATGCCGCGCCTCAGGGTATCTATGCCCTTGCGACGGAGTCCCTCGTCGGGGTTTATGAACGCGCCCAGTGCGTAGGTCGGGTCGGGGTGGAGGCCAGCGGCGATCACGGGCAGGTCCATCCCGTGGGCGGCGAGGACACGCAGCACCTCCTCGACGTTCTCTTCATTGATCTCACCAGGATAGTGGTACTCGAGCCCTTCCAGGAGGTCGTGGAGCCCGCCGGCGACGCGCTCCGTCTTCTCGACCATAGACTCGTCCGCGACCTCGTTGTGGTAGCCCGGCGGCACGAAGCGGGTCACAGCAGGGCCGAATGCCCATATCCCAACAGAGTTCTTGATCATCTGGCTCCTCCTTGCCTCTAATCTACAAGAGACGCGCTGATACCCCCGTATCATCATAGCCCGAACCCTGCAAGCATTTCAGGGTCCAATCTTTACCTTCAGCCCATCGCCCTCATGGCATCACGAGAGGGTGTAGGATTGTCCTGGGCGGCGTTCTTAGGGTGAGGAGGCGACTGTGGAGCTAGGACTGAACAACAAGACCTTTGTGGTAGGCGGCGCTAGCAGCGGGCTCGGCAGGGCGGTTGCCGAGCAGCTAGTTGCAGAAGGTGCCAGGGTTCTCCTGGTCGCACGCAATGAGGACGCCATTCAGGAGGCAGCGCGAGAGCTCGGCGAGCAGGCCGAGCAGTGTATAGCAGACGTCTCCCAATCGTCGGGCGTAGACAAGGTCGCCACGGTCGCGGTCGACCGCTTCGGCACTCTCGACGGCGTGCTCGTCAACGCCGGTGGGCCGCCCTTCGGGCCCGCGCTCGAGCTGACCGACGAGCAGTGGCTCAATGCCTTCCGTCTGCTCTTGGGCGCGCCCATACGGCTACTGCGCACCCTCGTCCCGCAGATGAACGATGGCGCCTCCGTGCTGTTTATCACCTCATCATCGGTGCGCGAGCCGATACAGGGCCTCGACGCCTCGAACGTGCTGCGCCCCGCTGTGGCGGCACTCGTCAAGTGCCTGGCGAAAGAGGTTGGGCCCGGGGTCAGGGTCAACAGCATTGCCCCAGGGCGCATCGACACCGCCCGCTCCCGCTCTCTCGACGAGGCGCGGGCCCAGGACTTCGGCATCTCGACCGAGGAGCAGCGCCGCAACGTGAGCGAGGGAATCCCCCTGGGCCGCTACGGTGAGCCTGCGGAACTAGGGAGGGCGGCAGCATTCTTGCTCTCCCCCGCCGCCTCCTACATCACCGGCGTCTCCCTGCAAGTCGACGGTGGGCTCGTCTCCGCCGTGCCTTGATGCAGAAGGTTACAGGTTTCGGGTATCAGGTTTTGCATCTCTGGTGTTGGCGCTGATGTTCGCGTTTGCCGGCTTCGGCTGTGTGGGAGAGCAGTGTCGAAGCCAAAGACTTCACCGCCAGGGTTACCTATCGAGTTCAGGCCAACCTGAACGGCGGCGGCG
>DATDKO010000121.1:0-7280 GCA_036519935.1 Rubrobacter sp.
GTGTGCCCGCTCCCCTGTGCCCCCGAAGAGCCGCACCCGCCGCCACACCCCTGCCTCTTCACGGACAAGTCTTTGGCGCGCTTCCGCGAGCATCTTCGGGGAGGGGTCGATGATGGTGGCTTCGTAGCCTCTGCGGGATAGTGGGATCGCCTGCTGGCCGGCCCCGCCACCAACGTCGGCGACGCGCGCCGGCGCGCCGGGAAGGTGTTCAGCGAGCCCGCAGTCTGTGAGCTCGTGGCGGACCACCTGGCGCAGGATCTCGCCCGATGAATTGTAGCGTTCGGCAAGGTCGTGGAAGGGGTCCCCCACAGGAAGGGCTACTTCCCGTTCTTCAGGTACTTTTCGAACTCGTCGAAGGGGAGGCAGTTGATCACACTCCCCTTCTCGACCCAGGCCCGCCTCGCCTGCGAGACGCCGTACTTCATAAAGGCAAGGGCCCGCTCGTCGTGGGCATCTGTGTCGATGGTGATGCTGACGCCTGCTCCCACGGCCTCGCGGACGTAGGGAACTGCCAGATCGAGACGGTCCACGTAGGCGTTGAGCTCGAGGGCCGTGTTCGTGGCGGCAGCCTCCCTGATCACACGCGACACGTCCACCTCATAAGGGTCCCTGCGGTTCAGGATGCGGCCCGTAGGGTGGCCGATCGTCCGCACGTACGGGTTGTTCATCGCCCGCACGATGCGCTCGGTCATGGCCTTCTCGCCGACCCCGAAAGAGGTGTGCACGGAAGCTACGACGAAGTCCAGCCCGGCGAGCACATCGTCGTCGTAGTCGAGGGAGCCGTCCCTGAGGATATCGACCTCGGAGCCGCAGAGGAGGTGGATCTCACCGTAGTCCTCGTCGGCTTTCCTCACCGCCTCCATCTTCTTGTTCAGGCGCTCGGGCGAGAGGCCGTTCGCCACCCTTAGGCTCTGCGAGTGGTCGCAGAAGACGAGGTACTCGTAGCCGAGCTCGATGGCCGCCTCGGCCATGCTCTCGATGGTGCCTTTGCCGTCAGAGTAGTTGGTGTGAACGTGCAGGTCCCCGCGGACGTCTTCGACGGAGACGAGATCGGGCAGCCTGCCTCTGTCTGCGGCTTCGATCTCGCCGGCGTCCTCCCTCAGCTCCGGTGGTATGTAGGCGAGGCCGAGCCGCGAGTAGAGATCCTCCTCCGTGGCGACGGGTTTGTAGTCGCCGGTCCCGGCTTTGGCCATGCCGTACTCGGAGATGTTGATACCCATCTTGACGGCTCGCTCCCGCAGCGCGATGTTGTGGGCCTGGCCACCGGTGAAGTGGTGCAAAAGCGATCCGTAGGCCTCGGGCTCGACTATTCGCAGGTCTACCTCCGTCCCGCCGCGCATGATAAAGACCTTCTTCGGGCCGTGGGCCAGGACTTCCTCAGCGAACGGCGCCTCCGCGAAGTCGTCGGCGAGCGAGTCGGGGTCCTCGCTAGCGGCGACGATGTCGATGTCGCCGACGGTCTCCTTCATGCGGCGCAGGGAGCCCCCAACCTCGGCCCGCTCAGTCGCGGGGTGCGAGCGGACGAACGAGAGGATCTGCTCCCCCAAAGAGGTCGCTTCGTCCAGGAGCATCCGTCGTTCCGTCGCGTTGTACGTCCTGGCGGCGTGCACCATCTTCTCCGCGCTCTTCTTCCCGAAGCCTTTGAGGGAGGAGATCCGCTCCGGATCAAGGGCCGCGAGCTCCTCGACGTTGGTGACGTCGAGCTCCTTCCACAGGCGTCCGACAGTGCGCGGTCCGACGCTAGGCAGGTGCGTTATCTCGACGAGGCCTTCGGGTATCTCGGCCCTCAGGTCGGCGAGTAGCTGGGGCGTCCTGTCTTCGGCGAGATCTCTTATGACGGCGGCCGTCGTCGCGCCGACATGGGGTAGCGTCTTGAGGTCATCGACCTCGGTCGCCGGCCTCCCTAGGGCGGCCACCGACTCGGCGGCCCGTTGGTAGCCAAGCACGCGGTAGTACGCTTCGTCTTTGATCTCCATGAGCGTCGCGATTGTCTCTAGCGCCCGGACGATGTCGTTGTTCTGCAAGGTGCTCGCTCCTCCTTCTCCGGACCGGCCGTCGCCACAGAGATTATACGCGCAGCCAGGGTACCGAAACGGGTTAGAATCTTTCCATGCTCGAGGGAAGGAGAGAGATAGTCCGGTGGGTCGCGGACCGCCTGACGGTGGTCGTCGCCGCCTGGCTTGCGGCGGGGCTCGCGCTTTCGGCCTTCGTTATCTGGGCCTTTACCGAGCTGGCCGACGTGGTTATCGAGGGCGAGCGCCGCAGGGTCGACAGGGCCGTGCTGCTCTGGATCCACACGACCTTCCCCAGCTGGCTCGACGGGCCGATGCGTATCGTCACGGCGCTCGGCTACTACTGGTTCGTGCTGCTGCTCCTGGTCGTGACCGTAGCTTTCTTCTACCAAAGAGGCTGGAGGCTCTCCGCCATACTCCTCCTGGTCTCGACCGCTGGGAGCGCCGTGCTCACCACCGTCCTGAAAAGCGTGTTCCAGCGGGCGCGTCCCGAGCTCTTCGACTCCGGCTACCAAGCCTCCTTCTATTCGTTTCCGAGCGGCCACGCCACCGTCGCCGTCGGGTTGTACGGGATGCTCACGGTCGTCCTGGCTTACCGGCTGCGGGGGACAGCGCGATGGGCTGTGGCCGTCTCAGGAATACTCGTTGTGCTCCTGATCGGCTTTTCCAGGCTTTACCTCGGGGTGCACTACCCGACAGACGTAGTGGCTGGCTACCTCGCCGCCCTCCTCTGGCTGGTCTGCGTCGGTGCCGTGTACGCGCTGTGGCTCTCCGTCCGGAGGTTGAGGGCGGGCGAGTCGAGCCGCGGCGACGGGTAAGACAAGAGATGGCGGATAGACATTGTACATCCGTGTCTTTAAGTGGTAGCTTCTCATCGTGCTCGAAGCGATCCTACATCCGCTCATAGAGTTCGTCACCGAGACCATCGGCAGTTACGGCGTCCCTGCGGTCTTCGTGCTCATGCTGCTGGAGAGCATGGGGATCCTCATCCCCTCGGAGGCGATCTCACCCTTCGCTGGTTACCTGGTCTCGGAGGGAAAGATGAGGTTCCTCGCGGCGGTCACCGCCGGAGTCCTGGGGAACGTGGTCGGCTCCTGGATCGCTTACTTCATCGGTCTGTGGGGCGGGCGCGAGCTCTGGTTCCACTATGGGAGATACGTGGGTGTCAGGGCGCATCACCTGCATATCGCCGAGAAGTGGTTCGATAAGTACGGTGAGTTCACCGTCTTCGTCTCCCGCTGCCTGCCGGTGGTCCGCACCTTCATCTCGTTCCCCGCCGGCACAGCCAAGATGAACTTCACCAAGTTCACCCTATACACCCTCCTGGGGTGCATACCCTGGGTCTTCGCCCTGACGTACTTCGGGTACATGCTCGGCGAGAACTGGACGACGATAGGCGACTATCTGCACTACCTCGACTACGCCGTCGCGGTGGCGCTGGTGGTCGGAGCCCTCTACCTGTTCTGGCGCTGGAGGCGCTCCGCGTCGTAGAGCACTTCAGCAAGTCAGCTTTCTCGTGCGCAAGAGCGCTGGCTGATCTCTGACAAGCGAGGGCGCAAGCCTGAGCGTGCTGACAAGGCGCCAACAGCGCCTTGCTGAAGTGCTGACAGGCTATCTGCCTGTCACTTCGCTAGAATAGCGCGGTGGATTATCTAGAGTTCCTATTCCTTGGGATCTTAGGGGTCGTTGGGGGGATGCTCTCGGGGCTCGTCGGGGTCGGTGGCGGGATCGTCTTCGTCCCTGGTCTGTTGTACGTCGGCGGATGGCGCATTCAAGATGCAGTCGCAGCGAGCCTGGTGATCATCATCTTCAGCTCTCTCTCAGGCACGATCCGCAACGCCAGGAGCGCGGACCCCGTGAACTGGCGGGTCGCTGGGCTCCTCTCCCTGGCGGTCGCCCCTTCGTCTCTGATCGGGGTCCTCATAAGCCGCGTCTCCCCTGAGGTCGTTGTGAAGGTGGCGTTCGCCACGCTACTCATAGCCCTCGCCTACCCGACCGCCCGTGGGGGGGGCGAGTACGATAGTGACCGCAAGGACATACCCCTCCCCCTAGTCTTCCTGGCTGGCATCCTTATAGGGGCGCTCTCAGGGCTCGTCGGAATCGGTGGCGGGGTGGTGATGGTCCCGCTGATGGTGCTTGGGATGGGGCTCACGACCAAGCAGGCCGTCTCCACTAGCCTCGCCGTCGTGATGTTCACGGGCCTCGTAGGGGCGGCAGGCTACGTGGCGACCGGCTTCAGGGATGTGCAGGACCTGCTCAGCCTGCCGCCCCTCATTATCGGTTCCGTAATCGGCGCCCCCCTCGGGGTACGCCTCAGGGACTGGCTTCCGGCGAGCGTGGTGCGGATCGGATTCGGCGTGTTCATGGTGATCGTGGCCCTCCGCCTCCTCGGCGAGGCGCTCGGCGTATTTTAGGAACCCAGACTTTTTTGAGCCATATCCGTCCCAGTGCGATATCCTACTACTTCATGTCCGAGAAACCGTACTACCACGACCAGCAGTTCCAGACCTCCAGTGAAGAGCGTCGGCCGGCCGCCAAGAAGGGTGGAGGGGCGCTCGAGTACCTGGTCATACTGCTCGTATCTTTCGCTCTGGTCTTCGGCTTCGTCAGGCCTTTCGTCATGGAGGCCTTCTGGATCCCCTCGGGCAGCATGATCCCGACCCTCGAGATCGGCGACCGGGTGCTCGTGAACAAGTTCATCTACCGCTTCACTGACCCCAAGCGCGGGGACATCATAGTCTTCAAGAGCGTCGATAACTCCAGCGAGGACCTGATAAAGCGGGTAGTCGGACTGCCAGGAGACAAGATTGCCGTCAGGGGTGGCAAGCTCTTCGTGAACGGTGAGCCCCAGAAAGAACCATACACGAACAAGAAGCTACCCGACAGGAGCTTCTACGCCAAGACCACGGTTCCTAAGAACCACGTCTTCGTAATGGGCGATAACCGCGGCAACTCCGCGGACTCAAGAGTCTTCGGACCACTGCCCGAGAAAAACATAGAGGGCGAAGCCTTCCTACGCTTCTGGCCACCTGACCGTATCGGACTGCTGTAGAGTTAGTCAGCTTCTCCTGTTCCTGTCCCGGTTTTTGGCGCGCGAGGAACCGACGCTAGTGGCGTTGAGCTTCGACGCTCATTGCGAGGCTCCCAGACGATTTACTGACGTGCTGACGAGCCGGCGGGCTGAAACCTAATCTACCACCTGTGTGCTGAGGGAACGGGGATCGAAGTATGCGCGGAAGCGGCTGACCTTGCCGTCATCTATCTCGAGGAGGCTCACGCCGTGGTAGGTGGCTGTAAATCCATACCCAGGGGAGGAATCACTTACGAGGGAGCTCTTCGATCTCGATCCGCTCTATCCTGTCGCCCGGCTCCCGATCGCGCTGTGGGTCCCGCTCCCTTATAGCGCCAACGACTTCCATACCATCGACGACCTCCCCGAAGACCGCGTGCTTGTCGTCAAGCCACGGCGTCGCCACGTGCGTGATAAAGAACTGCGACCCGCCGGTATTCGGGCCCGCGTTCGCCATCGAGAGTACGCCAGGTCTGTCGTGGCGCAGCTCGGGATGGAACTCGTCAGGGATCCTGTACCCAGGCCCGCCTGTCCCCGTACCCGTCGGGTCCCCGCCCTGGACCATGAAGTCCACTATGACGCGGTGGAAGGTCGTTCCATCGAAGTACCCGTCACGCGCCAGGAAGACGAAGTTGTTGACGGTCTCAGGCGCCTCCTCGGCGAAGAGCCTCACCTTCACAGGACCCTTCTCGGTAACGAAGTTGGCGTAGTACTCGCAGCCAGGCTCGAGCGCCATCTCAGGCGCTCGGTCGTAAGATTTGTTTGCCATCTAGATCCCCTCCGTTGGTATTCGCCCTAACGTCGAACGCACATGCTACCTTATCCGCTGCCCGTTTTGGCGACGCTTACCCAGGACGCCACTCGTAGGGCCCGATCCTGCAGTGCTCCTCGAAGCCCAGCCCGCGGTAGACGGGGTAGCCCATCTCCGAGGAACCGAGAACACCGACCGTGTAGCCGAGATCCCGCGCTTCTTGCAACGCCGTGAGAGTCACAGCAGCCCCGATCCCGCGCCGCCTGACACGCTCGACGGTGCAGACGAAGTAGATCCCCGCGACCCCAGCCCCGAAGAACGACGTGGCCGTCGCCACCGGCTCACCAGCCAACATCCCTAGATGGTGCCGCCACGACCCTTCGAACCCTAACCTGCGGTACATCTCCCCGACCCATTCGGCTTCGACAGGCCCCTCCCCGAAGCCCGAGCCCAGCGCCTCGACCCACGCCGCGAGCCCTGCTTCGTCGCGCACCCGCTCGATTACGAACTCATCCGGCGCCGGTATCTCATGGGGTAACTCGGAGAGGTCTACCGCCATCCCGATGTCGTCGCCGCCGTACGCGAAGCCGTGCGCGATAAGGCATTCGCCGAGGTCGGGTGGGCGCATCGAAGGCCCGACGTGCCAGGAGCCGGGGACCCCGTGGGCCCGCATACGTTGCAGGGAGACTTCGATCTCCCCGTCCGCCTCGTCGTGGGTCAAATCGGCATGTACGACGCAGTTGTGGTAGTCGATGGGGGAGTTCCCGATGGCCCAACGCACCCGCCCATCGTCGCGTTCCTCGGCCCCGGCCGCGCGACCGAGCGCCATCAGGAACTCTGCGCCGTTCTCCTCGATAGCCAGTGCCTTATCCAAGCCCTACAGAGTTTTCCGGATTTGGTTGAACCATCAAGGTAGTAAACAGGTTCCCATGTCCTTTCCCAGAGCAATCCTGATGCCATAAACCTGTGGCCGCGGTGTGCGGAAGGTCAATCCTTCCGCACATCGCTCTAGAGTGCGTAGTCGGCGTCTGAGGCCTCTTCGAGGTAGCGGGCGAGGAGCGTTATGGTGGCCTCCACGTCCGTGGCGCTCACCATCTCGTTCGGGGTGTGGACGTAGCGGCAGGGGATGGAGAGCGTGACGGCCGGGATGCCACCGTGCAGGCGCGGTACGCCGCCCGCATCGGTGCCGCCAGCGGGGAGTATCTCCATCTGGTAGGGGATGTTCTCGCGTTCGGCGATGGCACGAAGATGCTCCACCAACTTCGGGTGGGAGATGGAATAACCGTCCATGATCTTGATGGCAACCCCTTTGCCTAGCTCGGTTATGGTGTTCTCTTTACCGGCGCCTGGCACGTCCATCGCGAGCGTCACGTCGAGCGCGACGACGACCGTAGGCTCCAGGGCCGAACCGCTAGCTTCCGCGCCGCGCAGGCCGACCTCCTCCTGC
>DATDKO010000122.1:0-7150 GCA_036519935.1 Rubrobacter sp.
AGAGGGCGTTGTCCCCGAAGTGATGGAGAGTGTAGTCCACGATCTTCGTCGGGACCGCGAGCGCCGTGCTCCCGCCGGCCTCGTTACCCTCGCCGTGGAGGACGGCAGGGGTCATCCCCGAGGCCCTGAGGCGTCGGGCCGCGTTCTTGCCCCGCGTGTCGCGCTCCCGCGCCTGTAGATCCACGTTATCTGCCACGTTTCGCTCCTAACGGTCTAGAAGAGTTGGTTCTCGCCCATAAACACTTCGCTCACCGACTCGTCCGTGAAGACGTTTTTGATGGTGCTCGCAAGGATCGGTGCGATATTGAGTGTCTGTATCTTAGAACGCGGCTCATCCTCCTTCAAGGGCAGCGTGTTGGTAACCACGACCTCCTTGAGAGGTGAGTCTTCGATCTTCCGGTAGGCGTCCCCCGAGAACTCGCCGTGGGTGGCTGCGGCGCTAACCTCGAGTGCGCCTTGTTCCACAAGGCGCTTCGCGGCGTTGACCAGGGTCCCGCCCGTGGCTACTACGTCGTCGATCATGACGACCCGCTTGCCCTCTACGTTCCCTATGACGTGCGTCACTTCAGAGTGTCCCGGCCTGTCGCGCATCTTGTTCACTATGGCCCAAGGGAGCCTGAGGTGTCCTGCGAGCTGCTTGGCGACCTTGACCTCGCCCGTGTCGGGGGCGACCACGACGGCGTCCTCCGCGTCCTGGAAACCCTGGTCCACGAAGTAGTCGACGAACGTGTGCATCGCCGTCAGGTGATCCACGGGGAAAGAGAAGTAGCCCTCGATCTGGCCCGAGTGAAGATCCATCGTCATCACCCGCTCTGCCCCTGCGGCCTGGATCATGTTAGCTATCAGGCGCGCGGTTATGGGCTCGCGCGGCTTGGTCTTGCGGTCCTGGCGCGAGTAGGCGTACCACGGGATGACGGCCACGATCCTCTTGGCAGAGGCCCTTTTTGCGGCGTCTATCATGATGAGGAGTTGCATCAGGTTCTCGTTGACAGGGTCGCACAACGACTGCACGATAAACACGTCAGCTCCCCTGACGCTCTCCAGATACCTGGCGTACAGCTCGCCGTTGGCAAACTCCCTCAGCTCGACCCCGCTCAAGTCCACATCCAGCCGCTCGGCGATACGCTCGGATAGTTCGGGATAGCCCTGGCCGCTGACTATCATCAGTCGCTTCTCCGTGGTCTGCGTCAGATAGCCGTTCTGCATCATTGTCGCGCTAGCCCTCCGTCTCGTTCTCGGCTGACCCATCACGCTCCGCCCGCTTCCTACGCCGCTGGGGAGACTCCCGGATCGCACGCGCGGGGGCCCCCACGGCTAGTTTGCCCGCTGGCACGTCTTTGTTAACCACCGATCCAGCCCCTGTGTAAGCGTCCTCGCCGACCGTGACAGGCGCGATGAGGTTCGTGTTCACCCCTGTAAAGACGCCGTCTTTCACCATGGTACGGTACTTCTTCTCACCGTCGTAGTTCGCCGTTATGGTCCCGGCCCCGAGGTTGGCGTCGGCCCCGATCTCCGCATCCCCCACGTACGAGAGGTGAGGGACCTTGCTCCCCGTCCCTACCCGCGAGTTCTTGACCTCGCAGTAGGCCCCGACCTTGGCACCTGGTTCGAGCACCGTCCCTGGCCTCAGGAACGAGTAGGGACCGACGCTCACCCCGTCGCCGATCTCGGCCCCACGTCCGACCGAGTGTTCGACGAGTGCGCCGTTACCGACAAGCGTGTCCTGGAGGTCAGTGGAGGGGCCGATCACGCAATCAGAACCGATGCTCGTCTCCCCTCGCAACAGGCTTCCAGGCAGGATCACGGTGTCGCGCCCGATCTCGACCGAAGCCTCTATGTGCGTAGAAGCCGGGTCCCTCACCGTCACTCCGGCCCTCATGTGGGCGTCCAGGATGCGGCGCCTGAGAATCGCCTCGGCCCGCGCAAGCTGGGAGCGGTCGTTGACGAGGTTCGCCTCCTCAGCGTTCTTGAGCCTGTAAGTGACCGCCCGGCTGCGCCGCCCGATCGTCTCGAGTACGTCTGTCAGGTACAGCTCGCCGCCTTGATTCTCCGAGGTGAGGCCCCCGATCGTATCCCTTATCTCGGAGAGCCTGAAAGCGTAGATGCCGAGGTTGACGAGCCTGATCTGTCGCTCGGACTCGGTCGCGTCCCTCTCCTCGACTATCCTGACCACGCCGGCGTCCTCGACCACCCTCCCGAGGCCGCTCGGGTCCTCCAGCTCGGCCACGAGGACCGTAGCCCCAACGCCGGCGGAACTGTGCCGCTCGACCAGTTCTCCGAGGGTCCTGTCAGAGATAAGGGGACCGTCGCCGTTGACCACGAGGAGGACGCCGTTCACTTCCTCTTCGAGGGCGGCCAGGGCGACGCGCACGGCATCACCGGTCCCGCGCTGTTCCTCCTGCAAAACAGGCTTCGCATCCTCTGGCAGGACTGCTTCGACAAGCTCAGCCTGACGGCCTACAACGACGAATAGCCCCTGGGGGACGAGGGGCCTAGTGGCTTCGATCACGTAGTTGACCATCGGGACACCGCACAGGGTGTGCAGAACCTTCGCCCGGTTCGACTTCATCCTGGTGCCCTTGCCAGCCGCCAGGATCACGGCGAAGATCGGCGAACTCTCAGACATGTACTCGCACCACTCCTATCGTTCGTCTACCCAGCGGTCGCGTACCACGATCCTCGGCTGGGGCGGCAGGATTCGAACCTGCGATCCCGGGACCAAAACCCGGTGCCTTGCCACTTGGCTACGCCCCAGTATGGGCTCGCGACGATTATACCGGAGCGCCTTTTCGCCGTCAGAACAAGGGTCGATCTCGAAATGCCAGGCGTTGGGTCCGGACCCGGTCCCAACGCCTATATTCACATCCTGCTCAGACAATCTCCACCCCGTGGGAGACCGGCTCGTAGACACCGATGAAAGGAGCATCGACCTTATCCTTCGCGATCCCGGCTGCTTCGGCATCGTGGAAGATGCCGAAGACCGCCGTCCCACTGCCGCTCATCGAAACCCCCAGCGCCCCTGATGCTAGAAGCGTCCGCCCCACCGTCGCCACCCCAGGGATGAAACTCCTGGTCACGGGCGCCAGGTCGTTGCCTACGGCCGCGGCGAGGGCCGGGAGACTATTCGAACACAACGCCGAGACGACGGGCTCGACGGAGTGTGTGCTCTCCGTTTCCGCGTCGTCATAGGCCCGATAGATACCGGCTGTACCCGCACTCCCGGACGGTTTGGCGACGACGAGGAGATGAGCCGGTGGCGCAGGAAGCGGCGTGAGGATCTCCCCGATGCCTTCGCCCAGAGCCGTACCTCCCGAGATGCAAAAAGGCACGTCGGCCCCGATCCTGGCCCCGATTCCACACAGCTCATCTACCCGCAGCCCGAGTCCGAAGAGCTCGTTCAGCCCGACGAGAACCACCGCAGCATCGGCTGAGCCACCTCCCAGACCAGCGCCTGCCGGGATCTCCTTGCGCAGCGTGACCTTCACAGGGAACTCCTCACCGGTCAGTCTCTGCAGCGCCTTCCAGGCCAGGTAGGTAGTGTTGCGTTCCTGTGGTGCGATCTCCACCTCCTCAGGCTCCAGCGAGAGATCGAAACCTCCGGCGGCGCGCCGCAACTCCACCTCGTCGGCGAGCGAGATGCTCTGCATGACGGTACTGACCTCGTGGTACCCGTCCGCGCGAAGACCGAGAACGTCGAGCGCATAGTTGACCTTGGCGAACGCCCTGAGCCGGACCTCCCGCATCACAACGCCCAGGATAGCGCCGCGTAAAAGGCCGCGAAGTCTTCCGGAGCCAGCTCCTCAGCCCTCACGTTCGGCCCGTATCCAAGGGACTCGAGGACCCGTGGAGCCGGTCCGCGGGCCGGCTCCGGCAAGTTATTGACGAGCCGTTTTCGACGACTTCTGAACGCGCCTAGCACGACGCGCTTTATCTCTTGGTAGTCATCCGGCGGTTCTCTGCGCTCCATTTCGACGACCGCAGAGTCCACCCTGGGCGGCGGATCGAACACCGTCGGCGGGACCCTGTGTGAGATCCTCACCCGCGCCAGGAGCTGCGCGAACACTGCGTACGCCGCGTAGTCCTTGGAACCGCGCTCCGCCGCCATCCTTCGCGCCACCTCCAGCTGCACCATAAATCGCAGCGTCCGCAACGTCTTCACTTCCTCGAGCAACCGCAGTATTAGCGGCGAGGCTATGTTGTAGGGCAAATTGGCGGCCAGCCTGTTCGGCGCGGGGTCGAGTCCGGAGTAATCGAAGCGGAGGGCGTCTCCTTCGTGAATCCGTACGTTGTCCCTTTCGCCAACGGCCTCGCGCAGGCTCGGGAGAACGTCGGAGTCCAGCTCCACGGCATGTACCAGGGCGGCCCTCTCAGCGAGGAAAGCCGTAAGGAAGCCCCGTCCTGGTCCGACCTCGAGGACCACGTCATCCTCCGTTATGCCCGAGGCCACTATCCTGGCGGTGTTGGGGTCCTTCAGGAAGTGCTGTCCGAAGCGCTTTTTCGGTGGGCCAAGCTCGGACACCGAAGCTTATACCTCTAGCGGCAACCCGAAGAGGTTGCGGGCGTTACGGGTGGTGAGGGTGGCTAGTTCCTCATCTTCCATCCCGAGCCTCTCGGCGACGAACCTGGCCGTATGCACGACGTTTTCGGGCGCGTTCTTCCTGCCGCGCACGGGCTGGGGGCTCAGATAAGGGGCGTCCGTCTCCACGAGGATGCGTTCTTCGTCTATCAGGCGGAGAATCCTGGCCGTCTCGCTGTCCCTGTACGTTACGTTGCCTGCTAGGCCGACGTAGTAGCCGCGCTCCGTCGCCTCCCTGACCTCGCGGTCGCCACCCTCGAAGCAGTGGAGGACGATAGGAACCCTGGCACTCCCGAGGCAGGCCATCGTGTCGGCGAAGGCCTCGCGGGAGTGGATCACCAGCGGCAGGCGCGTATCGTTGGCAAGGGAGATCACATCCTCGAACAGCGCTCGCTGCACCTCCCCCGACCACTCCGAGCGATAGTAGTCGAGCCCGACCTCACCAAGGGCCACAATCCCCGGCGACTCCGAGAGTTCGGCCAGCGCTTCGAGATCGGCCGCCGTGTACGTACCTGCTTTGTGGGGATGTATCCCTGCCGTCGAGTAGACATTCGGCAACACCGCCGCAAGCTCGGCCCCCCTCTGCGAATCCTCGACGTCGGTCCCGACGTTCACAACAGCCACGACCCCGACCTCCGCAGCGCTTCTTACCGCTCTCTCCGGCGAGACCTCGAGCCGCAAAAGGTGCGTGTGCGAGTCCACGAGCATAGCGCCCATCACCTCTTCCCCAGAGCTATCAGCGAGGGGCATTATAAAGGTATCAGGCATCAGGTATAAGGTATAAGGTATGGAAGGAGCTTCGACGCTGATGTAGAAAACCTCCTTCAGTCCTTTACCAGCCGCTCGTAGATCTCACTGCGACGATGTCCCGACTCACGGGCCGCCCTAGCTGATGCCCTCGACGGACTCTCCCCTTCTGCCACGTAGTCCCGCGTCCGCCGGACTACGTCGTCTATGCTCTCTTCCGACTTTGCCGTTCCGCCGCGGACTACGAGCACGATCTCACCCCTTGCTCCCCCCAAGAAGTGCCTTGCAGCTTCCTCAGCCGTCCCCCTGAAGACCTCCTCGTAAAGTTTCGTAAGCTCTCTGCACACGGCAACCGGGGTCCCGGAAGGAAGATCCTTTAGCGTCTTTCCAAGCCGGTGCGGTGATTCGAAGAGCACGAAGGTGGACGGCTCGGTGGCGACGCGCTCCAATAGCTCCGTACGCTCCGTTCCCTTGCGAGGCGGGAAGCCGATGAAGACGACCGTGTCGGCGGGTAGCCCCGAGACCACGAGGGCCGTGGTGAGGGCCGAGGGGCCAGGGAGGGCTTCTATCTCGACGCCGGCCTCGATGCAGGCGCGCACTAGCCGGTGTCCCGGGTCGGAGAGGAGGGGGGTGCCTGCGTCGGTGACGAGGGCAACGTGCTCTGTCTTCGCCCTTTCGGCCAGTTCGGGGGCAAGGCGTTCCTCGTTGTGCTCGTGGTAGGCGAGCAGGTCCTTCTTCATGTCGTAGTGGGCGAGCAGGCGTCCTGTACGCCTAGTGTCCTCGCAGGCCACGAGGTCGGCCTCGCGCAGGTAGCGGAGGGCGCGGAGAGTAATGTCCTCCAGGTTGCCTATGGGGGTTGGGATCACCGTGAGGGGCATCTCTCAGCCGCCGAGCAGGTACTCTCCGGAGGATGCGTCCCGGGCGAGCGCCGCGGCGCCGAGGACGCCGGATCTGGGACCGAGGGTAGCGACCTTGACCTCGGCCAGGTCGCGCGAAGGAGGCCTGGCGCGCAGGATGACTTCCCTGCGGGCCGCTCTTAGTACGAGCTCCCCGGCCTCCATGACGCCGCCGCCGACGGCGACGACCTCGGGATTGAAGATGTTTACGAACCCGGCGAGGCCAACGCCGAGCCAGGTTCCGGCCTCATGCAGCACCGAGAGCGCCACCTCGTCCCCTTCGCGGGCGAGCTCTGTGACGTCCTCGCCTAGTATCTGGCGCCTCGTGGCCAGGCGTCCCAGCGCCGAATCGGGTTGCTCGACCGCAAGCTCGCGGGCGCGGCGTCCTATGGCGGTGCCAGAGGCGAGGGCCTCAAGGCAGCCATGGTTGCCGCAGGCGCAGCGGGGCCCTGTGGCCTGGATGGTTACGTGCCCAAGCTCGCCGCCCGAGCCTTGCGCGCCGCGCATCAGGATACCTTGTGTGATGACGCCGCCCCCGATCCCTGTTCCGAGCGCAACAAAGACCAGGTGGTCGGCCTCGCTGCCGACTCCGAACCGGAACTCACCCCACGCCGCTGCATTGCCGTCGTTCTCAACCGTGAGGGGCATCCCGACCTTCGGCTCCAGTTTGTCCTTCAGCGGAATCCCCTCGATCGCCCGCAGGTTCGGGGAGTAGACGACCTTGTTCGCCTGGGCGAGGATCAAGCCTGGCACGGCGAGGCACACCCCTCCTACCTGAGGACCGTCTCCGACCTCAGAGATCGCCCTTGCGATGGTCTCGACCAGCGTCTCGGGCGAGTGTGGCGTAGGATAGCGGACCTCGTCCAGGATCTTGCCCTCGGGGGTGACGACCCCGGCGGCGATCTTGGTGCCGCCAACGTCGACGCCGACG
>DATDKO010000123.1:0-3207 GCA_036519935.1 Rubrobacter sp.
GCTGGCCGAAGAGCTTACCGAGGGCCATGAGGTCGTGCCTGATCTCGTGCAGCTCGGACGCGACGCCAGGATCCCAGCTTCCTCCGAACTTGCCCCAGATATCCTCGACGGAATGCCGGTTCTCATCCAGGAACTTTCGCCCTTGGTCCGTGATGGCGTAGATTTTCTTGCCGTCCCGCTGGGTGGCGCTCACGTACTCCATGTCTTCGAGCAGTTGCAGTGTAGGATAGACGGAGCCGGGACTCGGAGAGTAGAACCCGCGGGACCTCTCCTCCAGCTTCCGTATAACCTCGTAGCCGTGGGAGGGTTCGTCTTTGAGCAGGTCGAGGATCACGTACTTCAAGTCCCCCTTATCGAACATCCGCCCCCGCCGCGGACCGTGGCCGAACCCCGGCCTGTGCCACCCCCCGAAGAAACCCTTCATCGCCTTTGGACCGAACATGTTCTCGACCTCCTTTATCAAACGCCCACTAATCTCCGGCCGTCAACCGACGCCGATCTCGCTCCCAGAGCGCGTACCCCAACCTTCCCTCGTGTGCCTTTACCTCGACGTGACCGCTGTTGGCAAGATCCGAGAGCATCCGGTTCGCCTCGGCGACGGTGAGCGAAGTCTCCAGCGCAGCCAGCGCGGGCGAGAGCTCCCCATGCCGCGCGAGCGCCTCCAGAAGCTCCCGCTCCTTACTCTCGTCCGCTACAGCCCCATCCTTCCGCGTACGGGACTCCGAGAGCCCCGACAATCCCCGCGCGAGCGCCACGAACGCCGGCGCCACCAAGAAGGGAACGGCCCAGATGAGGAAGAGGAGTGGGATAAAATGGAAAGCGGGACCGGCCATAAAGAGCAGAAACAACCCTCCTATTACCAGCCCCATCATGAACCTCGGAGGAAAGGGACTCCCGTAAGGTGCCATCGTCCGCTTCCCACCCGCGTAGCCCATCATGCCCCGACCGTACATCTCGCCTCCTTCGTCCCGACGGCCCGCTGTAACTACGCAGTATATCACGATATATCTTGATAGCACTTTGTCATGCTACGCGCCCAGAGGCTGACGCCGCTCGGGGATGCGGCAGCAGGCGTTGTTCCCTCTTCTCGATGGCCAGTGCAACGGTGACGGCCTCGCAGGTCTCGGCGCCGATTGGGCTAGCTTGGCCCAATCGCTCTGTTGGTATCCGAGAAGAACCACCAGCGGGGTGGTTCGTGTTGAGTTCTCTTGAAGAGGGTTTCGCCGAGTGCAGGGTTCCGTTCGGCTAACGCGAAATACAGCAGAGCCAGGAGCCCTGCCTTCTTTCCTAGCGCAGAGGGGGTGCTGGCTATGGCGCTTGGCATGATCTCGATAAAGGTTTGATCACACCGGTTATCGAAGTCACCAAGGAGACTGCAGCACCGATCATGCTCCCGGCAGACGAGAGCTACCGCGTCTATAGGCGGCGTCTTCCAGGTCGGATCGCCATGGCCGACTCCACAGTAATTGCCGTAGACCGGAAACCTACCTTCTTAGCGCATGTAGCCTGCGGAGCAACCCCAGAGAGGCCCTCAAGGACGGAAATGGCCCGAAGTGTGTAGGCCTATTGCACACAAAGGGCACCAGGGCTCGGCACGATTCAAGGAAGTGATGGATGTTTCTTGATCGCGGAGTTCGTGATGACTATGGTCAGTCATGCGTCGAAGAGTAGTCGAGGATCACGAGTAGGAGGGCTGATGCCACCAGCGCCGAGCAGATGAAGAAGGACCAGGAGAACCCGACAGCCGAGATCACCAACCCGAACGAGAAGGCTCCTATCCCGGTCCCTGTATCGAAAGCCGCGTTCCAGAGTGTGCTGCCGAGCCCGTACTCGGATTTCGAGACACGCCCCATCATCAGGATGAGGGTGGCATTCTGGAGCAGGCCGAACCCGGTCCCGAAGAGCACGGCGCCCACTAGCAGGACAACACCTCCGAGCGGAAGGCAGACCATCCCGGCCGCGCAGGCGAGGAGACCGGGGGCGAGCAGGAGGCGTGGGTCACTGCGGTCGCCGAACCTCCCGGCCCACCAGCGGCTGGCGGTTGAGGTGATGCCGACGACGAGGAGCGCGCTCGCTGCAGAGAAAACCCCCGAGCCGGGCACCGCTAGAGGCAGGAAAGTCAAGACCACCCCGGCGCCCATTGTCGTAGCCGCAAAGAGGAGGAAGATGCGCAACAGAGGAGCGCGCCCGAGGCCGGCGAAGAAACCAGCGCCTCCTTCCTCTCCTTTTCCCGACGGCGCGACGGAGCGGATGCCGATCACCATACCCAGTCCAAGCAGCGGAGCGACACCCCCCAGCAAGAAGACGACCTCGTAGCCGAACTGCCCCACCAACCAGAGCCCCAGCGCGTTGCAGAAGATGTTCGGCAGCGTGATAGCGACGCCCAGGAGCCCCAGAGCCTCTCCCCTGCGTCCGGGAGGGGCCAGCTCGACGACCAGGGCCGCGAACACCACGGTGACGATCCCGAACCCAACACCACGCAGCAACGTAACGGCCAGTATAGGTACGAGCGCCTGGGCGTAAGCGTAGAACAGCGCGGGAACGCCGAGGAACAGGAGTCCGGCTGTGAGCACTTGCCGGTAGCCGTAGCGGGCCAGGATGCGAGGCATCTGGATCTGGGTCAACACCGTCGAGAGCATGAAGGCGGCCGTCGCGAGACCGGCACCGGAGCTGCCGCCGCCGGCCTCGTTTGCATACAGAGGTACGACGGAGAGCAGCAACTGAAAGCCGAAGAGGGCGGCAAAAGCGACGATGGTAAGAAGGATCACCGGCCGGGTCAGCAAGACTTCCCGTTCCGTAGCCCCGGTCGTTTGTGCCGGCCCGTTCACGCCTCTTACTTTACCCGCCAGGACTGCCAGTTTCCCAGGCGAGGAGCGCGCCTAGATCCTCCCCTGGGCGTACTACGTAGACCACGCGTCCCTGTATCCTCACAGCCTCGAGCCGACGCAGGCGCCGACGGTGAGATCATCATGGCCAACCTCCTCCGGTTCGCCGTTACAGATCACGCTGGGCCCCCGGTCCAACCCCGCCTGGAGGGTGGTCGTAGCGCCGCGACCGCGCCTCCTCACAGACCCGATCTGCAACGACGCAGTAGCGCACGATATAGTAGCGTATTACACTTGCGGTGTGCTGGTATGGAGCTGACTGCGGGCGCAATCCGGCGGGGAAGGAGCGCTTTGGCCGACATTGATGTTCTGCAAACAAAGA
>DATDKO010000124.1:0-5356 GCA_036519935.1 Rubrobacter sp.
TAGGATGCAGGCCAGACTCGGCGCCTGCTCGCTCGACGAATGTGCGGCCGTGGTGGTGTGCACGGTGGTGAGTAGGCCCACTCGGGACCTGGCCGTAATCGACGGTGGGAGCAAGACCTTCGCCACGGATGTAGGTCCCGGCGCGGAGCCTCTGAACCTGGAGGGGTACGGCCACGTTATCGGATACCCTGGCGCCGTGTTGGAGAGGCTCACAGAGGAGCATGGGATGCTCTCTGTGGACGAAGACTGCGACCTCGCGGTAGGCGACACGTTGCAGATAATCCCCAACCACATCTGCAGCACGGTGAATCTGCACGACGAGGTGTACCTGGTGGGGGAGGATGGCGTCGTGGAGGAGACGCGGGTGGCGGCGCGCGGGAAGGTTCGGTAGGACGCTGCGGTGTTGGACCTCGTGGACGGGACAGGGAACCCCTGGTTCTTCGGCGACGTCGGGATCAAAGACGGCAAGATTGTGGAAGACGGAAGGGTGAACCAGAGGGGACTCGAGACGAAAGACGCGGGTGGCCAGGTCGTCTCTCCCGGTTTTATTGAGGGCCATTGCTACTCTGACCTCATGGTGTTGGATGAGTTAGGAAGATGATCTCTTTTCCTGCCAGGAGGCTCAACCTGGGCAAGCGGGGTCTCGTCGCGCCTGGATACGCCGCGGATCTGGTCTTGTTCGACCCGGAGACAATCCGGGAGACGTCGATCCACGAAGATCCCGAACATTTCCCCGAGGGGATCTCTCACGTCCTGGTCAACGGGACGAAAGCCGTAGAATCCGGCGCACTTATGGCGACTGGAATAGGCAAAGTGATAGGAAAGGAGAACAAATGAGAAAGACCATTATGGCAGAGAAGGGACCGGCACCCGCCGGACCGTACTCCCACGCCGTGGTCGCGGGCGACTTCGTGTTTATCTCGGGGCAGGGTCCTGTGAACCCCGAGACGGGCACCATGCCGGACGGCTTCACAGACCAGGTACGCCAGACCTTCGAGAACGTAAGAACGATCCTCGAGGCTTCCGGGTCGAGCCTCGATAAAGTCGTGAAGGTCAACGCTTACGTGACCGACCTCACGCGGTTCGCCGAGTTCAACGAGGTGTACAAAGAGTATTTCGACCACGACCCTCCGGCACGCACAACCATTGCCGCGGCCTTGCTCGGCATGCTCGTAGAGGTGGATTGCATAGCCGTGGTCGAATAGTTACTGTCGCTAGCATCACAGCCAATTCCTGAAACATGATGCCTGAAGCGCTCTCAGTGCAAATTATCCCCACTTAGCGTATAAAGGGTCTGTGAGATCACGTGCGCCGGAAGGAACACATAACGATGTACGGTGAGAACGCACCGCCTTCCTGGGCGCGGTTGCCCGGCGCGCGTTGCCGGGCGGTCGAGCACCTGACGAAGCTGGACGGACTCAAGGAGTTCGAACTTTTCGAAGGGCTGGAAGAGGGATTCTTCCAGGATCTCGCGATAGCGGCCGAGGTGCTCGAGCTAGGCGCAGACACCGCCCTGTACAGGGAGGGCGAGCCTTCGGGGGCCGTGTACTTCGTCGGTGAGGGGCGAGTGAAGCTCTACCGTACATCGGGCGGACCGAAGGCGCGGGATCAGATCCTCGGCGTGGTCGGCGACGGCTCCGTGCTCGGCCTCGGGGCGGCCATCGAAGGCAGGACCCAGGGCCAGGGCGCCACTGCTCTTACCGACTGCGTGCTATACGCCGTCTTCCGCGACGACCTGTTCGAGATCATGGGCCGCTTCCCCGACGGCGCGGTCAGGCTCTCCAGGGCGCTGGCAGCGAGGACCCGCGAGCTAGAGGACCTCGTCGGCGACCTGGTCTTCCGCAGCGCCCCACAGAGGGTGGCAAGGATGCTGCTGAACCTCGCCACAGAGGAGGGCCGCGTAACCAAGAGGGGCGTCGTCTTCGCGCCTTCTCTCAGCAGGCAGGAGATGGCCGAGGCGACGGGCATCTCGCGCGAAGCCCTCTCACGCGCCCTCTCCCGGCTCGCCAAGGAGGGCATCCTGGACCTCGGCGGCAAGACCATAACCATACTCATGCCCGCCGAACTCCGCGACCGTACCTGAGAACGGCTCGCAGCAAGGGCCGTTTTTGACCAAGGTCACACGACCGTATGACCCTAATCATGGGCTGTGATGACGCCGGTCAACGGCGGGTGTTGGGGGTGGGGGCCGGCTGGTATAAAGCCGGTACGAGATTCAGAGAGGAGGCCCTTTTGACCTATGTGATCACCGAGCCGTGTATCGGCACTAAGGACCAGAGTTGCGTCGAGGTCTGCCCGGTCGACTGCATCTACGACGCCGGCGACCACTTCATGATCAACCCTGAAGAGTGTATCGATTGCGGCGCCTGCGAACCCGAGTGCCCGGTCGAGGCCATCTACCCCGAGGACGAAGTCCCCGACGACATGGAGAGCTACACCACCAAGGCCGCCGACTACTTCGAGTAGAAGGCAGAGCAAAAGGTTTCTTCAGGGAGGGGCTCAGGCC
Organism: Rubrobacter sp.; assembly: GCA_036519935.1. Taxonomy (GTDB): domain Bacteria; phylum Actinomycetota; class Rubrobacteria; order Rubrobacterales; family Rubrobacteraceae; genus Rubrobacter_D. The sequence goes on from DATDKO010000124.1 coordinate 2,507, forward strand.
CCTCCTTTTTGCAAGCATTTCAGCCCGTCAGCACGCCGCCTTTGGCGGCTGGTCAGCACTACAGCACGTCAGCTCCTTGTTTTCGCTCGTAGGCGAATGGGCGATTCGCAGTAGGTCAATATCTCTGCACATCGCATTTATACTTTCCCGCATGGGAGAAGAGAGTTGGCGGACGCTCGGAAGGGAGTACGTGTACCAGAGTCCGTGGTGCGCCTTCCGCGTGGATGAGGTGGAGCTACCGGGCGGGGCGCAGATCGAGTATGGCGTTCTGGAGAGCGGCGGATTCGCCGCCGTGGTACCGGTCACGGGCGGGGGAGACGTGGTGCTCGTGCGCCAGTGGAGGCAACCGCTTGGCGCCTTCACGCTGGAGCTGCCGAGCGGCGTGGTCGATGCCGGCGAGAAGCCAGAGCGGGCGGCCCGAAGGGAGCTCTTCGAGGAGACGGGCTTTAGGGCCGAGAGATTGGAGCATCTGGTCTCAGTACATACCAGCACGGGACGGAGCACGGAGGTCTGCCATCTTTTCAGGTGCACAGCGGTGAGGGACGAGCGTGGTCCGCGGCCCGAGCCTACGGAGTTCATTAGGGTGGTGGAGTTGCCGTTCGGGGAGGCTTTGCAAATGGTCTCTGAAGGTGGGATCACCGACGCCGCCACCGTGATCGGGTTGCTCTTGAGTACGGCTGGTGGTGCTTCCGGAGGTGGGTTACACTAGGGCCACCAGCAAGGCCGGGGAGCCGTGAGGCTGAGAGGGCACGCAGGTGCCGACCCGCTGAACCTGATCCGGGTAATTCCGGCGCAGGGAGATCTCTCAATCTCTTATCGGCGCATCCCCGTAGACCGGAAGGAGGATGCGCAGTTGAACGCCTTCAGAGACACCAGGGTACTGACCGAGGCGGCGCTCGCCGTCGCCCTGTCCTTTGTTCTCGGGTTCGTCGTGCTCTTCAAGATGCCGTATGGCGGCTCCGTCTCCCTGGAGATGATCCCCCTTATACTCCTCGCCCTCAGGCAGGGCTGGAAGGTGGGCGTCGTCGCGGGAGCGGTTTACGGTCTGCTAGATCTCGCCATCGATCCTTTCGTTTTACATCCTGTGCAGTTCATTCTTGACTACCCTCTGGCCTTCGGCGTCCTGGGCCTCGCAGGACTCTTCAAGCCCACGGTGCGTGGTGCTGTCCTTGGCACCACGGTGGCCGTTCTGGCGCGCTTCGCATGCCACTTTCTCTCGGGCGTAGTCTTCTTCGCCTCCGTCGCACCTCAGGGCTGGAACCCCTACTTCTACTCGGCAGCGTACAACGCCGCGTACCTGGCCCCGAGCCTGGGCATCGCGCTAGTGGTCACTGTGGTGCTGCTGAAGGCTCTGGAACGGGCGCAGCCTTCGCCAAGACAACTGTCCTACCGGGGCTCGAAAACCTCGTAGCGTGCGGGCTGCCATCTTCCTGAACGGATCTCCTGACTCGTCCGATCTGCTCAGGAGCGTCGCCAGACGTGCAGACCTCATAGTCGCCGCTGATGGTGGGGCCCGTTACGCGCTCGGGGCCGGGGTTGTGCCTGATCTCGTCGTCGGGGATATGGACTCGTTGGGAGAAGACCTCGCGCGAGAGGTCGAGAGGCGCGGGGCCTCCCTGGAGCGCCATCCGGTGAGGAAAGACAAGATGGATGGCCAGCTTGCTGTACTGGCTGCTAGGGAGCGGGGAGCAACCGCAGCCGACCTCCTCTGCGCCGTGGGCGGGAGGCCAGGGGCCCTCTTCGCGGTCCCACACATCCTGCTCGCCGCCGAGCGTATCGGCCTGCGTTCCACAGTCGTGGCCGACCGGGGACGGATGTTCGTGATCGAAGCTGGCTCCAGGACGGTGGAAGGAGTGCCAGAGGACAGCATCTCGATCTTCCCCCTGTCTGGTCCTGCCGCCGGCGTCACCCTCGAAGGTATGGAATATCTGCTGGAGAACGCCAGCCTGGAGCCTGGAGATACCCTGGGGTTCCACAACGAGTTGATCGACAGGGAAGCCACGGTGAGCGTGGGGGAAGGCGCAGTACTGGTGGTACATGAGACCGAAGGCCCGTGACAGGGTATACGGACTCCCGTGGGGGAACGTCCTAAGATTACGGTCGCCTATGCACGCCGCTTTTCGACCAGGGACGGTACTTAGCAGGACAGAGCACCGTCCCTACCCCGTCCCTTCCGGTCCGTGGGTCCTCGGGATGAGCTGGCGGGACCTGCTCTTCATGCACTGGCCCGTCGGAGTGGAAGATCTCAGGCCCCTCGTGCCGCCGGCCCTGAGCATCGACACCTTCGAAGGCAGCGCCTGGCTCGGCATCGTACCCTTTGATATGACCGGCGTAAGGCCCCCCTTCCTGCCCGCGATCCCCGCCCTCTCGCATTTCCCTGAGATAAACCTACGCACCTACGTCACCGCGGAAGGCAGGCCGGGTGTCTGGTTCTTCTCCCTTGACGCCCACAGCCGTGTAGCCGTCCGCCTCGCCCGCGCCACATTCCACCTTCCTTACTTCGACGCCGAGATGCACTGCCATACCTCGGGCGACCAGGTCGACTACAGAAGCCTGAGGACGCACAAGGGAGCGCCGCTGGCGAAGTTCGCGGCCCGCTACAGCCCCGTGGGGGAATCCTTCGAGAGGGGGTCCATAGAGACCTTTCTGACCGAGCGCTACTGCCTGTACAGCGCGGACAGGAGCGGCAACGTCCGCCGCGGAGAAGTCCACCACCATCTCTGGCCTCTCCAGCCCGCCGAGGCCGAGGTCAGCACGCTCGCGATGACCCAGCAGATAGGCGTGAAGCTGCCCGAGACAGATCCGATCCTTCACTTCTCCAAACGCCTGGACGTTCTCGCGTGGCTACCG
>DATDKO010000125.1:0-16678 GCA_036519935.1 Rubrobacter sp.
GGACCTGTGGAGGTAGACGTGGCGAAACTACAGGAGTTACGGATCAACCAAGGGCTCTCTCAGCGCCAGTTGGCAGAGAGGGCTGGGCTTTCGCCAGGAGCGGTTTGGAGGCTGGAGCATCAAGGCAGCGGCCGGCCTGACACGCTCAAGAAGGTAGCCGACGTCCTGGGAGTGCTTCCCACAGACCTCCTCAAGAAAGGGCGCTAATCATGCCTTCCATGAACGGCTACGGCCCGAAGAGGTCCGTCCTCTGGGCTATCCTCTACGCCCGCGTCTCCACAGACGAGCAAGCCCGTTCCGGATACTCCCTCGCCCAACAGCTCGAAGCCTTGAGGGCATACGCAGCTCAAGAGGGCTACGAGGTCCTGGAGGAGGTATCTGACCCCGGACAGAGCGGCGCGAGCCTTGAGAGGCCAGGTATGGACCGTGTGCGGGACCTCGTGGCCTCCGGTGGCGTCTCCGTGGTCTTGGCGCAGGACCGCGATAGGTTCGCTCGTGAGCCGGCTTATCATTACCTCCTCCGCCGGGAGTTCGAGGAGCACGGTACGAAGATCCGCGCCATGAACGACCGCGGCGACGAGAGCCCGGAGGGCGAACTCACAGATGGCATCCTCGACCAGCTCGGTAAGTACGAGCGGGCGAAAATTGCCGAGCGTAGTCGAAGGGGCAAGCTCCGCAAGGCTCGCGAGGGAAAGTTGATACCGTCACCTACCCCCGACTACGGGTTCGATTACAACGGGACGCGAGACAACTACGTGGTCGACGAGGAGAAGATGCAGGTGGTGCGGCGCATCTTCCGCATGGTCGGCGCCGAAGGCGATTCATTGAACGGCGTCAAGAAGACATTCGACCGCGAGGGAATTCCCACGCCGAGGGGTTCTAGATACTGGGGCAACACTTTCATACAGCGGGTTGTCACCGACGACGTGTACAAGCCCCACACTTTCGAGGAGGTGAAGGCCCTGGTTTCGCCAGAGGTCGCCTCCCGTCTGGATCCCGACAAGAGCTACGGCGTATGGTGGTTCAACCGTCGCCGCAGGACCGAGAAGCAGGTTTCTGAGATCGCGTCCGACGGCCGCAGGCGCTACGTGCGGCGTTCCACAACAACACAGAAGCCTAAAGAGGAGTGGATCGCGATCCCAGTGCCGGACGCCGGGATACCGCGCGAGTGGGTGGACCGTGCCCGCGAGGCCGTAAGCGACAACGTGAAGTTCAGCCGAGCCGGCGGACGCTTCTGGGAGCTATCCGGCCTCATGAAGTGCTCCGAATGCGGTCGCGGGATGCTCGGCAACAGTCCTCCCAACGCCTCCCGCAAGAAGGTCTACCATTATTATCGTTGCCGCACGCGGCACATGGAGGGCACGGAAGCCTGCTCGATGTGGAAGAACATCCGTGCAGGCGAAGCTGAGCGTGCCGTATGGTCGTTTGTCACCGACTTACTCTTGAATCCGGATGCCCTGAGGGAAGGGCTCGACGAGATGATGAGACGGGAACTCGCTACCAACCACGGTAACCCGGAGGAAGAGGCCGCCGTCTGGTTCGACCGTCTGGTGGAGGCGGACAGCAGACGTGCCAACTTCCAGGACATGGCCGCCGCTGGCCTCATCACCTTCGACGAACTCGGAGCCAAGTTGGATGCCCTAGAGGAAGCGCGCAAGACCGCCCGGAGGGAACTCGCCGCCATCGAGGGTAGGAAAGAGCTTCTGCGGGCCATCGAGCGTGACCGGGCCGCACTTCTGGAGGGTTACGCCGGCCTGATGCCCGAGGCACTTGACGACCTAGACTCCGAGGAGCGCCACCGCATCTACAACATGCTGAGGCTGAGAGTCTCGGCTTTCCCTGACGGGACGTTAGAAGTAGGCGGTATCCTGAGCGATGGACATCTTGTTTGTAAAGAGTCGACGAGAAGGTTACTTTCTCGCGGCACATCAAGAGTAAGGTCGAGGAGGTCGAGCCGGGGAAGGCCGTCTGCCACATAGACGTGGAAAGCATCCACCTCAACGGCAACGGGACGCTGCACGGCGGGGTCTACGCCTCGCTCATAGACAACGCGATGGGGCTCTCTGTGGCCGCACTCGTCGGCCTGAGGACGGCCACCATCGGCCTCGACGTCCACTTCCTCGGTGCCGTGAGGGAGGGTAGGATCACCTGCTCCGCCGAGGTCGTCCACCGCACACGCCGCATCGCCACCGTCGAGGCCAGAGTCCGCGATGGCGATGGAAACCTCGTGGCCATGGGCACGGGAACCTTCCGCATCTTCGAGAAGCGTGGCGACCCGATCGTATAGAGGTTTCAGGCGTCAGGTCTCGACCATCATAGGTGCCACCGTACACGAGGAGGAACCGCCACATCAGACCGAAAACCAGCCTCGCTTCTAGTGAGACGGGCAATGGCCAGGAAAGTTGAGTTGCGACACCTGTAGCCTGAAACCTGATGCCTATAGCCTCCAATTGGGTTTCGACGGTATCATGTCGGGTTGGACACGTGGGAAAGGGAACGCTGCGCGGGGTGTATGAGGAGGAGACATGTTCCGTACGGAGAGACCGTGGCTCGAGATCTACGAGAAGGGGAGAGTCGAGCCAGAGACGCGGATCTTCGAGGGCTCTCTGTACGAACTGTTTTCGCGCGCGGTCGAGGAGCACCGTGGGAAGACCGTGCTGAGCTTCTACGGCACTACCTTCGAGTTCAGGCGGCTGCAAGCCCTTGTAGAGAAGATGGCGGCCTCTCTCGCGGCGAGCGGGGTGAAGAAGGGAGATCGGGTCGCGCTCATGCTCCCGAATTGCCCCCAGTATGTAGTCTCCTTCTTCGCGACCGTGAGGCTCGGGGCCATCGTTACCCAGATCAACCCCATGTACGTAGAGCGCGAGATTGGGCACATCCTTAACGACTCGGGCGCCGAAACCATTATCGTATATGCGGACGTGTACGAGCGGGTGAAGGCCATGCTGCCCGATACGAACCTGAAGACCGTCGTCGTCGTGGACTTCGGGAGTGAGCCTGAGGGGTTGGGCGTAGGGCATCGCTCCTTTGATGACTTCCTCTCGACAGATGCCGACCCGGCCCCTGAGGTGGATATAGATCCTGCCCGGGACGTGGCGGGGTTGCAGTACACGGGCGGAACGACGGGGGTGTCGAAGGGCGCGATGCTCACCCATCGTAACTTGGTCGCAAACGTCCAGCAGACCATCGACGTGTTCGCGCAGAATCCAGACCAGTTCACAGGCCGCAAGTGTGTCGGCGTGCTGCCTTTCTTCCACATCTACGGCCTTACTTGCGTGATGCTCTTCGGCATCAAGCTCGGCGTCGAGCAAGTCTTGCTCCCGCGCTTCGAGGTGCAGGAGGCGCTGGCGGTCTTCGAGAACGACCGGCCGACGATGTTCGCCGGCGTTCCTACGATGTACATGGCGCTCCTGGCGAGCGGGGCGGACCTGCGCAAGTACCACCTGCACGACGTACGGATCTTCAACTCGGGTGGCTCAGCACTCCCCGTAAACCTGAAGCGCTCCTTCGAAGAGAAGGTCGGCAAACCACTGTTCGAGGGCTACGGTCTCTCCGAGGCCTCCCCTGTGACGCACAACAACCCGCCGTTCCTGGGGCAGGGACGCGAGGGAAGCGTCGGCATCCCCATTCCTTCGACAGAGGCGAGAGTAGTAGACGTGGAGACGGGGGAGACCGAGATTCCCATCGGCGAGTCGGGAGAGCTGATCATCAAGGGCCCGCAGGTTATGATGGGCTATCTCAACATGCCCGACGAGACGGCTGAGACGCTGAAAGGCGGCTGGCTCTACACGGGCGACGTTGCGAAGATGGACGAGAGCGGCTACTTCTACATCGTAGATAGGAAGAAGGACATGATCGTAGCCTCAGGCTTTAATGTCTACCCGCGCGAGATCGAAGAGGTCCTCTTCGAGCACCCCGACGTGGCCGAGGCCGTCGCAATCGGTGTCGCCGACGAGTACCGTGGCGAGAGCGTCAAGGCTTTCGTCGTAAGTCGATCCGGCGCCTCGACGACGGAGGAGGAGGTACTGGCCTTCTGCAAGGAGCGCCTCGCCGCCTATAAGGCCCCGAAGGCCGTCGAATTCCGCGAGGAACTGCCCAAGAGCGCCGTGGGTAAGCTCTTGCGCCGCGTCCTGGTAGACGAGGAACGCGCGAAGACAGGGGCAACACATCGGAGTTAGGAGGAGAATGCCTTGAACGCCCTGGATCTCTTCCGTCTCGACGGCAGTACGGCCATCGTCACCGGTGGCGGACGCGGTCTGGGCCGCTACATGGCAGAGGCCCTCTCTGACGCCGGGGCCGGCGTCGTGCTGTGCTCGCGCAAGATAGAACCTCTCGAGGAAGTAAGGAGCGAGATAGAGGCCGGAGGCGGCAGGGCCCTGGCCGTCGAGTGCGACGTCACCGACCCTGAGGACGTGGAGAGAGTCGTGGCGCAGGCCGAGGAGGCTTTCGGGAGTCTCGATATAGTCGTCAATAATAGCGGGGCTACGTGGGGAGCGCCGCCCGCGGAGATGCCTTTGGAGCGCTTCGATCAGGTACTCAGGGTAAACGTGCGAGGGACCTTTCTCATGTCCCAGGCAGCCGGGCGGCGCATGATCGAACGCGGATCCGGCGGTACCATCATCAACATCTCCAGCGTGGCAGGCCTAGTCGGCGGCCACCCCGACTACATGCAGACCGTAGGCTACAACTCGTCCAAAGGCGCCATCATCTCCATGACCCGTGACCTGGCGACCTCGTGGGCCCCGCACGGCATCACCGTCAACGCCATAGCCCCAGGCTGGTTCCCGACCCGAATGAGCGGCGGCCTGATCGAGAAGTTCGAAGAGAGAATGCTCCAGGGCATTCCCCTCCATCGCTTCGGCAACCCCGAGGACCTCAAAGGAGTAGTGATCTTCCTCGCCTCGCCGGCCGCCGCCTACGTCACAGGCCAGACCCTCGTCGTGGACGGCGGCGCGACAGCCTGGTAGCAAAGATACCTCATTTGGGGATGCGTCCGGCTCTGCCATCAGGTTTTCAGACACTGGCACGCAGCGTGCGCAGAACAGCGGCGAGCACAGGATCGACCTCGGCCAGGTGCGCCCCTACGTGATCTGATTCTTCAAATGAGATGAACTCCGCGTTGGGGATCTCATTCGCCGCCTGCTGCGCCTGGTCGTGGAAATCGACATCGCCGGTCGCTACGTAGATGAGGCATCTCAGTTCCCACGCCCCAAGGTCTTCTGAGATCGCCTCCTCAGCAACTGCTGCGCTCCACGCCGCCTCGATGGCTGCGGGGTCGTTGTCGAGCCACCGTTCCCGCAGGGCATCTGGGAAACGGGTACCGGCGAACGACTCCAGCATCTCAACGAAGGGCTCCATACTCCCTTCCCTTCGCGACTCGGCCAGAGTCTCCGTGGCGGCGTGAGCAAGCGGGCCGTCGGGGTCGATGGCATAAGGCTGCTGGCCGCCGATTACGAGCGAGAGCACGCGCTCGGGCGCATGTTCGCCGATCCCGAAGCCGAGCCTTCCCCCCCATGAATTACCGATGAAGTGTGCGCGCTCGATGCCTAGTTCATCCAACACCGCCACCGCATCCGCCACGCGCAACGGCATCGCATATGCCTCCACCTCGTGAGGCTTGTCACTGCGTCCGACCCCGCGGTGGGCGACGTAGATGAGGCGGAACTCGTCCGTAGGCAGCTCCTGCAGTGCCTGGGCGATGTTCGACTCTCGCACCAGATCTACCGAGTCAATTATCCCTCCATGCAGGACGACCGGGGTTCCATCGCCGCCGTCATCCTCGAAGTACACCCGGCTTCCATCCAGAGCGTTCGTCGCGTAAGGCATGAGCGCTCCTCCTCTCATCACCTCATTACCATTGTATTCCACTCGCTCTGAGCCGTTCCACGGTGCTCGCCCTTGAAAGGACTACCTTTGAGTGTTGCTCGGACGCTGTTCGAAACTCGGCGTTGCGGACTTCCTGAGAATTCGCCTTCGAAACTATCTGAAAATATAACGTTTGTGATCCGAGTTAGCGCGTCAAGCGTATACGCATCGCCGGACGAAAGAGGCTGGTTGTGCGGAGGAAGGGAGAGGGTATGGCGACGATAGAGGGTTGGCTCGAGGGCTTCTTACACGGGCCTACGACTCTCTGGGTAGTATTGCTGGTCAGCCTGGCGCTAGGCTTGCGGCACGCCACCGACCCCGACCACCTGGCCGCGGTTACCACCCTTATCGCCTCCGAAAGTGGTAACGGGGCGAGAAAGGCCGGCTCGATGGGTCTTTCCTGGGGGATTGGGCACGGCACTTCCCTGGTTTTCATCGGCCTTCCGCTCGTGTTGTTGGGACGTTACCTGCCGGGGCCGGTGCAGCAAGCCGCGGAGGCTTTGATCGGTGTGATCATAATCATCCTCGCCGCACGGTTACTCGCTCGCTGGCGGCGCGGGCACTTCCACGCCCACGCCCACAGCCACGACGGCGAACCTGTTCACCGCCACGTCCACTCCCACGAATCCGACTCCTGGCACGAGCATGCCCATAACGTCGCCCTCCGCACGCCGCTCTCTTCCTATGGTATCGGGCTGGTGCATGGCATCGGCGGGTCGGGCGGGCTAACGCTGCTGTTACTCTCTACCATCCCCAACCCGGTCCAGGCGACCGGGGCGCTCGTGATCTTCGCCGGCGGGACGGCGGTCTCGATGGCGCTCCTTTCGACTGCATTTGGGCTCGCTTTAGCAAAGGGTCCCATCGCCAGCAACTTCGAGCGTTTTACCCCGGCGCTTGGTGCCTTGAGTCTCGCCTTCGGGACGTGGTACATGCTCGGCGCCTTTGGGGTCCTGGCGTATCCGCTCTAAGGAGATAACGGATGGAAGGAGAATCGAACAACAAAGGGTGGGCGCAGAGAGAGTGCCCCCACCCGCGTGGGCGCGGACCGCCTGGAGCACAGGGTTTTCCTGAGTTCGCAAACCGTATCCGCGCTATTGGACCGCGGTTACCTTAGCACATAGAGAGGAGGAAGCGTGCAACCACTGACGCTACGAGCGGGCAACCGGCAACTGGTACTTATCCTGTTTGCGCTGGCTATCTCGGCTGTAGCGCTCGGTGTCGTTGGCACCTCGAAGCCGGCGGACGCTTCATCGCACAGAGAAGCGCCGTATATAAGCGGTGATCCGCAGGCCGATGCCACCGACCTCTACGCGTTCCGCAGCCCCGACAGGCCGAACAGCGTCACGCTCATCGCAAACTACATACCGGCGGAGGTGGCGGCGGCAGGGCCGAACTTCTACAGGTTCGGCGGAGACGTCCTCTACGAGATCAACGTCGACAGCGACGCAGATGCCAGAGACGACCTCTCCTTCCAGTTCCGTTTCCAGAATCGCACCAACAACGGTAACACCTTCCTTTACAACACAGGCCCGATCACCTCGCTGAATGACCAGAACCTCAACCAGGAGCAGTTCTATTCCGTGTCGATGCTCAAGGGCATGGATCACGAGGAGTCGCTCCGTGAAGGCAAGGTCATCGCGAAGAACCTGCAGGTCGCTCCGGCTAACGTAGGTCCAGTTTCCTATCCTGAGGGCTACCGCAAAGTGGCCAATCAGGCCATCTACGATATCGGGGACGATGTCAAGATCTTCGCCGGGCCACGTGACGACCCGTTCTTCGCCGACCTCGGAGGCATCTTCGACCTCCTGCAAGGGATCGAGGGCGAGGACTACCTCGCGGATCTGAACGTCCATACCGTCGCGATCCAGGTGCCCATCGATAAGCTGACGACGGGCGATAGCAACATCATTGGTGTCAGGACAACATCCTACCGCCAGTCCATGAGCGTCCTCCGTCCGATAGGACAGCCGGGTTCGCAGAATAACAACCCGAGCTCCTCCTCAGGACCCTGGGTACAGCTCTCACGCCTGGATATGCCGCTGGTGAACGAGCTGGTCATTCCGCTGAAGGACAAGAACCGCTGGAACGGCTCTGAGCCGCGCTTCGACAGCCAGTTTGCGAAGTACGTGCTTGATCCGGAGCCGGCCCGTCTCATAAAGACCATCCTCGGCGTTGACGTGCCCAATCCACCTCGCAACGATCTCTCAACGATCTTCCTGACCGGTATACCGGATCTGAACAGGCCGGCTGGCGTAAAGCCTTCATCCCAGCTCAGGCTGAACACGGCTATACAGCCGTCAGATAACCCGAACCGGCTTGGGGTTCTGCGCGGCGACAACGCGGGCTTCCCGAACGGACGCAGGCCGGCCGATGACGTAGTCGACATCGAGCTTCAGGCTCTGGCAGGAGGTACGCCGTTGACCCCCGGCTTCAACAAGGCGCCGAACAACCAGCTCGGCGACGGTGTCGATGCCAACGACGTGGCGCTCCGCAACAGCTTCCCGTACCTGGCTGACCCGCAGGACTATACGGAGTAACGGGAGAGCACGGGTTTTGTGGTGGGGAGGCCTGTCCTCCCCACCCGGCCTCGAAGATATCTCATAGGAGGAAGGTAGATGACGGTAATCCGGAGTAGCCGGCTTCTATGGGTCTTGATCCCGATGCTCGCTGCCATCGCCGTGCTGGCCGCACTGGCCCTGATCGGTGGCGAACGTCCCGCGGATCGGCGCGTCGAGCTACCCTTCGATTTCCGCCAGACGGCGGGCACTTCGACGGATACGCTCATCGGCTCCCTCCAGGAAAGAATCAGGGAGAACCCGAAAGACTTCGACTCGCACATTAGCCTGGCTAATGCCTATCTCCAGAAAGTGCGGGAGACGGGCGACCCGACCCTGTACACCAAGACGGAAGACCTGCTCCATGAGGCAAGGAAGCTAGAAGGCCAGTCTCCTGAGTTGTTCGCCACAAGGGGGACCCTGGCCCTCGCGCGCCACGACTTCACGGCGGCGCTGCAGAACGGAACGCGAGCCCTGGCGCTCGACCCTGAAAACGCCCGCTACTACGGCATCGTTGGCGACGCCCAGATCGAGCAGGGAATGTACGATGAGGCGATCAACTCCTACCAGGAGATGGTCGACCGCAGGCCCGACTTCGCTTCTTTCTCCCGCGTGGCCTACGCTCGCGAGCTCTACGGCGACCCGGAAGGCGCTATCGAAGCGATGGAGTTCGCGCTGCAAGCCGGAAGCGGTACACCCGAAAACGTGGCCTGGGCACACGTGCAACTGGGCAACCTCTGGTTTACTTCAGGCAAACTGGAGGAGGCGCAGAAGGCCTACGGGCTCTCGACCAGAACCGTCAACGCTTACGCGCCAGCACTAGCCGGCCAGGCGAAGATCGCAGCAGCGAGGGGGGATCTCGAACAGGCTGCCACACTCTACAAGCAGGCATTCAACCGCATACCCCTCCCGGAGTACGCAATTGCCCTGGGCGAAGTCTACGCCGAGATGGGCGAAAGAGTGAAGGCTGAAGAGCAATATGACCTTGTCAGAAGCATGGATAAATTGTTACGAGCAAACGGGGTCGACACCGATCTGGAGATCGCCCTCTTCAACGCCGACCACGACATCGACCTCCAGTCGTCGCTCGAAAAGGCGCGCGCAGCCTACGATGAGCGGCCAAGCATTCACGCCGCGGATGCCCTGGCCTGGACGCTATACAAGACGGGGAACTACAAGGAGGCGCAAGAGTATTCTTCAGAGGCCCTGAAGCTGGAAACCCGCGACCCCCTGAAGCTCTTCCACGCCGGCATAATCTGGAAGGCGCTCGGCGAGAAAGAGCAGGCCAGCACGTACCTGCAACAGGCCGTTGACCTGAACCCGCACTTCTCCCTGCTCTACGCTGACGAAGCCGCTGACAGCTTGGAGACCCTGAAGGCCGGAGGGGAACACTGATGGTCCGGTGGGGATGGCCGTTGGCGTGTCTCGCGTTCGCCGTGTTCGCTTCGCTGATCCCGCGAGAAGCGCAGGCGCATCCTCTGGGCAATTTCACGATCAACCACTACAGCAGCCTCGAATTCGCTGAAGAGACCGCGCGCATCACCTACGTCCTCGACTTCGCCGAGATCCCAACCCTCCAGCAGAAAGCACGTCTGGACGCCAATGGCGACGGGGAGCTCTCGGACGAAGAGTCAAACGCATATCTCGACGCCGAGATGCCATCTCTCGTGGAAGGTATACGGCTGCGCGCGGGAGACGAGGTCTTGCCGCTGGAGGTGCTGGATCGCTCGGCGGAGTATCGGCCCGGCCAGGGAGGGCTTCCGACCCTACGAGTGGAGACTCATCTTTTGGCCGACCTTCCCAAAGATTGGAGAGGTGAGGCCCATTACACCGACCAGGCCTACGCGAACCGTCTCGGATGGCGCGAGATCGTGGTCAGGGGCGGACCCGAAGTGGCTATCAGGAACTCTACGGTACAGGTGAATAGTGTGTCCAACGAACTACGCTCCTATCCGCGAGACATGCTCTCCAGCCCGCCCGATGTCCGCGAGGCCACATTCACGCTCGTTCCTGGCGACGGGTCGGTCGAGAACGAGACGGCGGGCCGGACGGCGGAGCGCGTCGGAACGAGCTTCGGCGGCGTGACAGGGCGGATCGATGAGCTGGTCTCCGTAGAGCGTCTATCGGCGGCGGTCGTAGCGCTGTCGATTTTGGCCGCATTCTTCTGGGGAGCGGCGCACGCCCTGACCCCAGGTCACGGCAAGGCAGTCGTGGCGGCGTACCTGATCGGGGCCCGTGGAACCGCCAGGCACGCTGGCATCCTCGGACTGACGGTGACGCTGACCCACACAGCAGGAGTGTTCGTCCTCGGAGCCGTGACCCTCTACCTGTCACGCTACATCCTGCCCGAAGTCCTCTATCCCTGGCTGAGCGTAGCCTCCGGACTGCTCGTCGTCCTGATCGGGCTCGCCCTCCTTTACCGCCATCTGGACAAAATGTCCCACGACAAGAAAGCCGGGCGCACGCACGTGGAGCACACACACTCGCATGATGGCGAACACTCCCCCGGTGGTTCACACGCCCACGACCATCATACCCATTCTCACGGCGGGCGTACGCACAGTCACCTGCCGGCGGATGACTCCAAGATAACGTGGCGTGGGTTGATGGCGCTTGGCGTCAGTGGTGGGCTCGTGCCGTGTCCGGCTGCGCTCGTTCTGCTTCTTGGTGCGATCTCGCTCGACAGGCTGGGGTTCGGGATGGTGCTCGTCCTCGCGTTCAGCGCGGGGTTAGCGGTTGTGCTGACCGGGATCGGACTGCTGATGATCTACGCTAGAAAGCTCTTCGAGCGGTTTACTTTCGAGGCGAGGGGGCCGCGCTTGTTGCCGGTCGCGAGCGCCTCGATCATCACATTGGCCGGGGTGGGTATAGCGCTCGGAGCTCTCCACCAAACCGGGATCGTTTAGTCGAGAATCCCGGCTTGTTACACTGGTTCTGAGGTACCGGGTCCTGGCGTAGTCGGCCCAGGTGCTGGGGCGATTACGGGACGTCTCGAGAAGGAGAGTAGCATGAAGCCGGAACGCGTGGGCGAACCGGGCGTGGATGAAAGATTGGCTCGACTTCCGTCGCTGGATGCTCTGCGGGAGCGCCGCTCGACCTCCAGATCCGGAGGGCCGAAGAGGAGGCTCGTCCGATGAAGACCGGAACAGGTGTCGGCATCGCCTGTGCTATCGGCGTGGCGGGGGGTATCATGATCGGGTCTCGCGCCGTCAAGATCTACGACTGGCGCACCGAATGGACCATTCCCGCGCCGATGCCCGTCGTCTTCGAGGCCATGACCTCGCGCGAAGCGGTACGTGAGTGGTGGCCTGACATGGAACTCGTCGAGGACAACGGAGATGACGACCTCCAGGTTGGCAGCACCGTCTCTTTCCGGGTGCACCAGGCACCCGAGGTCGCACGCCTCGCTCCGCCCTTCCGCATCCATTGCCTATACACCGACGTAGAACCGGAAAAGAGGCTGAGGGAGACGGTGACCGGAGACCTGAGCGGTGTGCTAGAGACTCTGTTCCACGAGCAGCACGACGGTACCTCAATAACTTTCAACTGGTACGTGCGCCTGACCAACCCGGCTCTCAACCTCCTGGGGTACGCCGCCGAACGCGTGTACCGCCACAGCCACGACAGGGTGATGACCTCGGGCGAGAAGGGGCTCTCAGAGTACTGCAAGCGGCGGGCAGCCTCCGGGCGCGCGTAGGTAGTGGATCCCAAGACAACCTCAACCACGGAAGGGGTGTACCGAATGACAACCCAGCCAGTCGAGAACGTGGCCGCTCCGCTAAGGCCTACATCTTTCGAGAGGTTCGCTGGGATGTGTGTGGTCTTCAGGAGCGCGGGTTTGACTTGGCGTAGAATAACCTCCCTGCAAAGCCACGAGCGGAGGATCTTCTTTGATGCCGAACGTAACCATCATCGGTGCCGGGCTCGCCGGGAGCGAGGCGGCCTGGCAGGCCGCAGAACTCGGCTGCTCGGTCGAGTTGTGGGAGATGCGGCCTCAAAGGGAGACCCCTGCCCACCGCACGGAGCACTTCGCCGAGCTCGTCTGCTCGAACTCCCTCGGAAATCTCGCCCTGGAGACGGCCTCTGGGCTGCTCAAGGAAGAGCTCAGGCGTCTTGGATCGGTTATCCTACACTGCGCCGACGCCAACCCGGTTCCGGCGGGCGGCGCCCTGGGGGTCGCCCGCGAGGACTTTCCACGCGCCGTCACCGAGACGATCCACGCCCACCCGAATATAGAGGTGATCCGTAAAGAGGTCACGGACATCCCTCAGGGACCGACCGTGGTAGCGACAGGCCCCCTGACCTCGGACGCTCTGGCAAAGAAGATAGAGGACCTCTCCGGGGAGACGCTCTACTTCTACGACGCTGCCTCTCCCATCATCCACCGCGACTCTCTGGACGACTACATCATCTACCGCGCTTCCCGCTACGGCAAGGGCGAGGCGGCATACCTGAACTGCCCGATGACCGAAGAGCAGTACTACGCCTTCGTAGAGGAACTGGCGGCCGCCGAGCTAAGCCCCATAAAGGACTTCGAGGAGGATCTGTACTTCGAGGGCTGTCTCCCGGTCGAGACCATCGCCCGCCGCGGAAAGGACACCCTCCGCTTCGGACCCATGAAGCCTGTCGGCCTCCCCGACCCCCGAACCGGCGAAATTCCCTACGCCGTCGTGCAGCTGAGGCAGGACGACGCCGAGGGCCGCCTGTACAACATCGTCGGCTTCCAGACGCGCCTGAAGTGGGGCGAGCAGAGGCGCGTATTCCGAACTATCCCAGGCCTACAGAACGCCGACTTCGCCCGCATGGGCGTCATGCACCGCAATACGTACTTGCCCTCCAATCACATACTAGACGCCACTATGCAGATTAGAGAAGCGCTTGGCGAAGCCCCCCTCTTCTTCGCGGGCCAACTCACCGGTGTCGAGGGCTACGTCGAGAGCGCGGCGATGGGCCACATAGCCGGCACCAATGCCGCCAGGCTCGCCCGTGGCGAGGAGCCCATAACCATGCCTCGCGGCACCATGATGGGTGCGCTAGCTCACTACATCACCACCAAAGAAGGCACCCTACAGCCCATAAACTCCAACTGGGGCCTCGTCCCCACCGTGCCGAAAAGAGAGAACGGCAGACGCCTGAGCAAACCAGAACGCAGGCAACGCCAGGCCAGGACGGCGCTTTCGACGCTCGAAGGGTTTATGCGGGAGATCATAAAGCCCGCCGTTTGAACGGCGGGATCTCCGCGCCACCGAACCGCGGCTAGGGAAGATTCGGAACCTCTACAGCGCTTCGCATGGGTAGCTACCGCGAATCGCTCACTCGGCCACGAGCGAAAACGAGAAGCTGACAGGCTGAATAGCTGACAAGCTGGATAGCTGACAAGCGAAGGCGAAGCCTGAGCGTGCTTAAATGAGCGATCTGCAGAAGGAACTTCTGCAGATCGCTCTAGCGGGTGCGCCTCGTCCGAGGGCTCTGGCTGCCCCCGGTCAGCATCACTGCCGAGACCACCGCCACCCATGCCAGACCCACCAATGCGGCCAGAATAGGGAGTAGAAAATGCAAGAACGTCAGTAGTGCAACCACGAATCCAGCCAGAGCAAGCCATCCTGGCAAGACACGCGTTCCGATCGCCACGATGGAGGTGGAGAGCACCATGGCTGACGCCCCTATCTGGCAGTAGTGGTACAGCCATGAGGAGAGCGTCAGCGATACGAGCACGAAAGCGGTGTCGGATCGGAGTTCTCCGAAGCGCTGCAGGACCGCTGGATAGAAGATCTCTACTGTGAACCCTGCCGCCGAGAGCGTCGCGAATACGATCCCTCCGGCGAGCGCCACCGCGGGTAGTCCCTCTCCTATTCCCCTGGCCTGGCCCCCGGCACTCCTTAGCAGCCCGTACAACACCCCAAGGAATAGGAGGAAGAAGAAGACGTGGAAGAGAGGTAGAATTCCGTTGGAGAACACGAACATACCCGACTCGGCATCAAAGTAGGTTTGGGCCTCCAACAGGGAGCCGGGGGCGTCCGGATAGCCAACCAGGTAGGCCGGAATCATCGAGACCACTGCCATCAACCCGGAGACACCACCCAAACGTAGCAAGTTCCCGTCAGCCATGTACCCGTCGCCTCCCAGAGTCGCCGTCTTTGTGGGGTGAAGTATAAGCATAAGAGACCCGCACCGGTGCGAAGCAAGGTCGTCGAACCAGGCGATATACTATTGGCTGAGGACACTTCGGGCGGAGGGCATCGCTGGCGCCTGGTCGACCGTGGCGTCGTGTATATGTCGCATTACCGTAAGCTAAACGCGGCATCAAGTGCGAAGGGAGGATCAGCGGATGAGCGAGCACGGTGACAGGCCACCCGCTGAGGTACTGTGGACCAAGCGGTTGGTGACTGGCGCCTAGAAGTTAGAATCAATGCCTGGCGAGATGCGAGCGGCCTGACTTCTCTCTCGATCTCCCGTACGTGCTGCGGGGCGAACGCTTCGCTATGCTGTAGTCGTAGCTGGCGGTCACGTAGGGAGGCGGCGATGTCGGAGACGATGTCGGAGAATGAGATACCCGAGGCCTGGGTTGGACAGCGCGTCAGAGTAGGCCACGCCCACAGCGGGTCCACCCACACAGACGGGGTATTGCTTGGGGTTGGCGACCGAGGCATCGTTGTCGAGGGCGGCGAGCTGATCCGCTTCTACCCCTGGACCTCCGTTGGGAGTATCGAGAAGGCCCACGAGGTGGAGAGTGGCGAGGACCCTGGCCTCCAGGCAACACGGGCCTGGTAGCAACCCCCTCGCAACAATAGATGAGCTGACCTGCGTGAGGAAGCTGCAGGCAGGTGTTCTACCCGGCAGGCGTTAAAGGTTTGTGGCCCACGAAGACCTCGACGCGTTCGCCGTCGGTCGACGGGTCTTCGACGACTTCAGCTTCGAACCCGACGCCTTCGAGCAATCGTAGCCAGGTTGCGCGTGGGAAGACGCCCACGATCTGACGGTCCACGACGGCGCGCAGCTCGTCGCCCTCTTTCAAAGCCAGGATGAACTCGTAGTTGACTTTGGTGTCGTTCGGATCGGCGTCCCAGGTCCACTCCAGGTACCTGACTCCCCGATCTCCTCTGTCTACCCCTTCGTGCGTGGTGCCGGGCTGGAAGGTCTCGGCCACCCAGTCGGGTACGAACACGGCGACTCCACCTGGCTTGCAGTGCTCGTGGGCAGTGAGCAGGGCTGCGCGTAGATCCTCCTCGCTGCTCATGTACATGATGGCGTCGTGAATAAGGATGCCGTCGAATGTCCTACCGAGGCGCAACGTGCGCATGTCGCCCTCGATGTGTTCGAGCTCGGGGTTTTGATTCTCGCTCTCGGCAAGCATCGCGTCCGAGATATCGGTCAACGTCAGGGCGAAATCCTCTTTGAGGAACCAGGCGACGTTGCCGCCGCCGCAGCCCAGCTCGAGCACGGTCCAGGCGTTCTCGGCACGGAAGAGCCTTCCGAAGAAAGCGGCTTCGTCAGCGTAGTCTTCGGTCGGCGAGATCAACTGCCACCAGCCGGCCAGCTCGGCGTACAATTTCGGGTGCCCGGTACTCACTCTACCTATTTCGCCGCCGTTACATTAGGACGAAAATTCTACAGCTTGGCTGTTGCCTCCGTACGTAACGCTGCGTCGAGGATGGTCTCGACGAGCGTCTCGAAGGTGGTGCCTGCGGTCTCGGCCGCGAGGGGGAAGGTCGATGTCTCGGTGAAGCCGGGGATGGTCTTCACGTCGAGGACCCAGGGGGTGTCTTCGGCAAAGATGGTATCCACCCTGGCGAAACCGGAGCAACCAAGGACCTTGTAGACGGTTAGCGCCGTCTTCTCGACGCGGGTGGCTGCCTCGGAGGGTATCTCGGCCGGGATGGCGAAGTCCGTCGCCCCGGGAGTGTATTTAGCCTCGAAGTTGTAGGTGCCTTCGCGAGGTCTTATCTCGACCAGTCCTAGCGCCCTGGGCTCCTCGCCTGCCGGTTCGATAATGGGGATGGAGATCTCCGTCCCCTCAACCCAACGCTCGAGCAGGATCTTGGCGTCGTAGCCCAGCGCCTCGTAGACGGCGTCGAACAGTCCTTCGGCTCCCTCGACCCGGGAGAGTCCGAAGCTCGACCCCTCCCTGGCAGGCTTGACCACTAGCGGATATCCCAACTGCTCAGCGGCGACGTCGAGCGCGGCAGACGCCCCCATCTCGTTCATCGCCCTTCTCAGGAAGGTGCGGAAAGGCGGAGTCTGTATGCCTGCGGCGCGGA